>NZ_DKJX01000003.1:0-56256 GCF_002454935.1 Massilia sp. UBA6681 | reverse complement strand
ACGCCGGACCAGCCAGTCTGGGCGACCTGACCCGCTCCACCATGAAAAAAGCGCCTCCGCGGAGGCGCTCTTCGTCGTGGGCTCAGCCGATCAGCCGACCCACTTGCGCGCGTTGCGGAACATGCGCATCCACGGCGACTCGTCCGGCCAGCCTTCCGGCGCCCACGAGTGCACGGCGGTGCGGAACACGCGCTCGGCGTGCGGCATCATCGCGGTGAAGCGGCCGTCCTCGGTGGTGACCGCGGTCAGGCCGCCCGGCGACCCGTTCGGGTTGAACGGATAGGTTTCGGTCGCCTGGCCGCGGTTGTCGACGTAGCGCAGCGACTTCACCACTGCATTGACGTCGCCGGTCAGCGAGAAGTCGGCAAAGCCTTCGCCGTGGGCGATCGCCAGCGGCGCATGGGTGCCGGCCATGCCGTCGAAGAAGATCGACGGCGAGTCCAGCACCTCGACCATGCCGAAGCGCGCTTCGAACTGCTCCGACTTGTTGCGGGTGAATTTCGGCCACGCCTGCGCGCCCGGGATGATCGATTTCAGGTTGCTCAGCATCTGGCAGCCGTTGCACACGCCCAGGCCGAAAGTGTCCTGGCGCGCGAAGAAGGCGGCGAACTGATCCGACAGCTGCGGGTTGAACAGGATGGTCTTGGCCCAGCCCTCGCCCGCGCCCAGCACGTCGCCATACGAGAAGCCGCCGACGGCGATCACGCCGTGGAAGTTCGCCAGCCTGGCACGGCCCGCGATCAGGTCGCTCATGTGCACGTCGACGGCGGCAAAGCCGGCCTGGTGCATGACCCAGGCGGTCTCGATGTGCGAGTTCACGCCCTGCTCGCGCAGGATCGCCACGCGCGGACGCACGCCCGTCGCAATGAAGGGCGCGGCCACGTTGTCGCTCAGGTCGAAGGTCAGCTTCGGCGACAGGCCCGGATCGCTTTCGTCCAGCAGGCGCTCGTATTCCTGGTCGGCGCAGTCCGGGTTGTCGCGCAGGCGCGCGATGCGCCAGCTGGTCTCGCTCCACAGGCGGTGCAGGACGCTCCGCTTCTCGCTGTAGATGAGCTTGGCGTCGCGGGTAAACTCGATCACGCCGCGGTCGTTCAGCTTGCCGATGATGTGGCTGCAAGCGCCCAGGCCGAGTTCCCGCAGCACCGCCATCACGGCCTGCTTGTCCTCCGCGCGCACCTGCAGCACCGCGCCCAGCTCTTCGCTGAACAGCGCGCGCAGGGTCATCTCGTTGCGGCGCTCGCCGACCTGCGTGGTCCAGTTCTTGGCGTCGCCCCAGTCGGAAGCGTGCTCGCCTTCCATGGTCAGGATGTCGAGGTTGACCGACACGCCGGCGCGGCCGGCGAAGGCCATCTCGCAGAGCGTCGCGAACAGGCCGCCGTCCGAACGGTCGTGGTAGGCCAGCAGCTTGCCTTCCTTGTTGAGGCGCTGCACGGCATTGAAGAAGGCCTTCAGGTCGTCGGCCGAATCCACGTCCGGGACGCTGTCGCCGATCTGCTGGAACACCTGCGCCAGGCTTGATGCACCCAGGCGGTTCTTGCCACGGCCGAGGTCGACCAGCACCAGGGCGGTGTCGCCCAGATCCGTGCGCAGCTGCGGGGTCAGCGAACGGCGCACGTCCGGGACCGATGCGAAGGACGACACGATCAGGGACACCGGCGAAATCACCGATTTGTTGGCGCCCTCGTCGTTCCAGGTAGTGCGCATCGACAGCGAATCCTTGCCGACCGGGATCGACACGCCCAGCGCCGGGCACAGCTCCATGCCGACCGCCTTGACGGTGTCGAACAGCGCGGCGTCCTGGCCCGGCTGGCCGCAGGCCGCCATCCAGTTGGCCGACAGCTTGATGTCGCCGATCTGGTCGATCGCGGCGGCGGCGATGTTGGTGATCGCCTCGCCCACGGCCATGCGGCCCGAGGCGGCGGCGTCGATCACGGCCAGCGGGGTACGCTCGCCCATCGCCATCGCTTCGCCCACGAAGCCTTCATAGGACATGGCGGTGACCGCGCAGTCGGCTACCGGCACCTGCCACGGGCCGACCATCTGGTCGCGCACGGTCATGCCGCCCACGCTACGGTCGCCGATGGTGATCAGGAAGGACTTGTCGGCCACGGTCGGGTTCAAGAGGACCCGGCGCGCCGCTTCCTCGAGCGCGATGCCGGTCAGGTCGATCGCCGGGAAGTCGTATTTCACGTGCTCGACGTCGCGCAGCATCTTGGGCGGCTTGCCGAGCAGGACGTCCATCGGCATGTCGACCGGGCTATTACCAGCCTGCGGGTCGATCACGCGCAGCTGGCGCTCTTCGGTGGCGGTGCCGACGACCGCGTAGGGGCAGCGCTCGCGCTCGCACAGCGATGCAAATTTATCAAGGTCCATTGGCGAAATCGCCAACACATATCGCTCCTGCGACTCGTTTGACCAAATTTCCTTCGGCGCCATACCACTCTCTTCGAGAGGCACCTTGCGCAGGTCGAACAGCGCGCCGCGCTTGGCGTCGTTGACGATTTCCGGGAAGGCGTTCGACAGGCCGCCGGCGCCGACGTCGTGGATCGAGATGATCGGGTTGTCCGCGCCCATCTGCCAGCAGCCGTTGATGACTTCCTGGGCCCGGCGTTCCATTTCCGGGTTGCCGCGCTGGACCGAGTCGAAGTCCAGGTCGGCGGTATTGGTGCCGGTCGCCATCGAGGACGCGGCCGAGCCGCCCATACCGATGCGCATGCCCGGGCCGCCCAGCTGGATCAGGAGGCTGCCGACCGGGATCTCGTCCTTGTGGGTGTGTTCTGCTGCGATGTTGCCGATGCCGCCGGCGATCATGATCGGCTTGTGGTACCCGTACACGTTGCCGGCCGCGCCCACGTTCTGCTCGTAGGAACGGAAGTAACCGCCCAGCACCGGACGGCCGAACTCGTTGCTGAAGGCGGCGCCGCCGATCGGGCCATCGATCATGATCTGCAGCGGCGAAGCGATGCGCTCCGGCTTGCCGTAGACCGTGTCCACGCGGCCGTTTTCGCCGGCGGTGACGTCGCTCGCGTTCTCCCATGGACGCTGGGCATCCGGCAGCAACAGGTTCGACACCGTGAAGCCGGTCAGGCCGGCCTTCGGCTTGGCGCCGCGACCGGTCGCGCCCTCGTCGCGAATCTCGCCGCCGGCGCCGGTGGAGGCGCCCGGGAACGGCGAGATCGCGGTCGGGTGATTGTGGGTTTCGACCTTCATCAGGATGTGGGTCAGCTCCGTTGACGCACCGTATTCCTGTCCGAGGCGCGGGAAGAAGCGGGTCACGCTGGCGCCCTCGATGATCGAGGAGTTGTCGCTGTAGGCGACCACGGTGCCGCGCGGGTTCAGCTGGTGGGTGTTCTTGATCATGCCGAACAGCGACTTGTCCTGCTTGACGCCGTCGATGATCCAGTCGGCGTTGAAGATCTTGTGGCGGCAGTGTTCGCTGTTCGCCTGGGCGAACATCATCAGCTCGACGTCGGTCGGGTTGCGCTGCGCGCGGGTAAAAGCGTCGTGCAGGTAGTCGATCTCGTCGACCGACATCGCCAGGCCCAATTCAAGGTTGGCGCGCACCAGCGCGTCGCGGCCCTGCCCGATCACGTCCACGGTCTCGAGCGGCCGGCCTTCGAGTTCGTCGAACAGGCGCTGCGCCTCATCGGCGCTGCGCAGCACGGTCTCGGTCATGCGGTCGTGCAGCAGCGCGGCGACGGCGGCCACTTCATTCTCCGCCAGCTTCTTCGGCGCGCCAATGCCGGTGCCGAGGATGCCGCCCTTGAGCACGACGGTATAGCCGACGCCGCGCTCGATGCGGTGCACGTGCTGCATGCCGCAGTTGTGGGCGATGTCGGTGGCCTTCGAGGCCCACGGCGAAATCGTGCCCAGGCGCGGGATGACGAAGAACTCCTCAGTCACGCCCTCGTACAGCGTCTGCGCCGCAGGCTCGCCATAGGTGAGCATGGCCGACAGGCGCTCGGTGTCTTCGACGCCTAGCTGCGCGCTGGCGTCGATGAAGTGATAGAAGCGGGCCTGGACTGCGGCAATCGATGGTGCGACGGCTTGGAGTTGCGACAGGAGGCGTTGGCTACGGAAGGCGGACAGGGCGTTGGAACCCGGCAGAATCAACATGGCTGAGAAGTTGGTTGATGCAGCGTCGCTGCTTGGGTGGAAGATAGCCCGCTATTATACAGGGTCACCAAGCAGCGTTGCATTCCTACCAGTCCAAACCTTGTAGAACGGACATTTCTTGATCCTGCAGGAACTTATCGGTATTGTAAGCACATCATAATTAAAACAAGGTGCATGGGCACCGCACAGGAACGGAAGCGAGATGCAAGAGAACGCCAACCTCACGGTATTGATCGTCGACCCCAACCAGGGCATGCGCGGCAGCCTGCAGAACATGCTGAACCAGGCTGGGATCACCAGGATCGAGTCGGCGGTCAATGCCGGCACCGCGATCAAGCAGCTCACCAAGCGCGGCTACGACATCATCCTGTGCGAGTACGACCTGGGCGGCCCCCAAGGCGACGGCCAGGACGGCCAGCAGCTGCTGGAAGACCTGCGCCACCACCGCCTGATCACG
This sequence comes from Massilia sp. UBA6681, assembly GCF_002454935.1. Taxonomy (NCBI): domain Bacteria; kingdom Pseudomonadati; phylum Pseudomonadota; class Betaproteobacteria; order Burkholderiales; family Oxalobacteraceae; genus Massilia; species Massilia sp. UBA6681. Next base: position 51,683 of record NZ_DKJX01000003.1, on the reverse strand, counting down.
GCATCGACCATCTTCATCATGCTCACCTCGGAAGGCGTGTACGACAAGGTGGTCAGCGCCGCCGAACTGACCCCGACCGACTACGTGCTCAAGCCCTTCACGGTGGACATGCTGAGCACCCGCATCAAGCGCGCGCTGGAGCGCCGCACCGCCCTGCTCCCGGTCTGGCAATTGGCCGCGCAGGGTAAACCGGTGGAGGCCATCCGCGCCTGCGCCACCGCGGCGATTGCCAGCCCGCGCTATGCGCTCGACTTCCTGCGCCTGAAGGCCGAGCTGCACGTCGCCAGCGGCGAACACGCCCAGGCCGGGGCGATCTACCGCGACGTGCTGGCCGAGCGCCCGCTGGGCTGGGCCGGCCTTGGCCTGGCGCGCACCATGCTCGCGCAAGGCCAGGTGGAAGATGCGCGCGATACGCTGGCGGCGCTGGTGCAGGCCAATCCGCGCCTGATGGCGGCCTACGACCTGCTGGCGCGCTGCCACGAGCAGCTGGGCAGCAGCCTCGATGCCCAGAAAGTGCTGGAAGAAGCCGTGTCGATCTCCCCGCACATGGTGCGCCGCCTGCGTAAACTGGGCGAAGTCGCGCTCGAGAACGGCGATGCCGAGGCCGCGGAGAAATCCTTCAAGCAGGTGGTGAGCAAGGCGCGCTACTCGGAATTTCGCAATCCCGAAGACCACGTCAACCTGGTCAGGGCAATGGTCACGCGCGGCGACGTCGCAGGCGCCGGCGGCGTGATCCGCGACCTGGAGCGCTCGATGCGCGGCAACGCCAACGTCGATGCCTGCAAGGCCTATTCGAGCGCCCTGCTCCTGGAAAAGATGGGCAAGGTCAGCGCCGCCGTGGCCGAACTCTCGAACGCCGTCAGCGCGGCGCGCACCAGCAGCGGACTGTCGCCGAACCTGAAGATCGGCCTGGCGCAGGCCTGCCTGGAACACCAGATGGACGAGCAGGCCTCGAACGTCATGATGAGCGTGATGGGCGACGCTTCCAGCCAGGTGACCGTGGACCAGGCGATGAACGTGTTCGTGCGCGCGGGCCGCCCGGACCTGGCCGACGGCATGGGCCAGCAGCTGCGCGCCCAGGCGCAAATCCTGCTCGGCGTGGCGGACGAGAAGCGCAACATGGGCGACGTGCGCGGCGCGGTGCAGACCCTGTTGGAGGCGCTGCACATGGCGCCTGGCAACCTGCAGGTGATGGTGGCGGTGGCTGGCGGGATCCTGCGCCAGGTGAACGAGCTGGGCTGGGATCATGCGCTCGGCGAAGTGGCGAGCGAGCAGATCGAGCGCTTGCGGGCGATGGATGCGGGGCATCCGCGCCTGGCGGCCCTCACGGAAGAGCTTCAGCAGGCCAGGCGCAAGTACGGTATGTCGACCTGAATGTTCGCCGCTGTCAGGCTGCCCAAAGCCGGACGCATCAGGCCGGCACGCGGACCGTGTGACGAACCGAGGGAACCGTTGGGTGAACTGGAAGCCTATGCGAGTTAGCAAACTGATCGTCCTCGTGCTGGCGATCTCCAGCCAGGCAGAATGCCGCGTCGTCGAGCGCATCGGGGAGTCCCGGACTTGCCCGACCATCCCGGTCCCGGAGGACAGCGTGGTCAGCGGCGAAGAGAACACGCCCTTGCCCTTGCTGGTTCTCTACCCCAAGCGCCTGGCGAAAGACTTCAGCGGATGCGCCTATGCCTGGCTGGCGGAAGACGCAGCGCTGAACGGCACCGAGCTGCACTCGATTGCCAGGTTCGAGAAGGGCGTCGTCGTTGACGGCCTCATCTCGGATTCGATCGGCCCATCCATGGTGAATTGCGCCGCACGGAACCGAGAAGAGCATCCCGCCTTGTGTGGCAGCTTCGACCAGTTCTGGCGCGATACCATCGCTATGCCGCCTCCGGAAACATACACCAGGAAGCCGCGCCGGACCGGTCCCTGAAGAGAAAGTACGCCTCAGGCGCTATGGAGCGCCATAGCCTCCGCCGCCGGGCGTCTCGATCACGAACAGGTCGCCCGGCTCCATCCCGACCTTGCCGATGTGACCCAGGGTCTCGACCGTCCCGTCGGCCCGCAGCACGGTATTGCGCCCGCGCTCGCCCGGTGCGCCGCCGGCCATGCCGAAGGGCGCATGGATGCGGTTGTTCGACAGGATTGCCGCCGTCATCGGCTCCAGGAAGCGCACTTTGCGGGTGCCGCCATTGCCGCCATGCCAGCGCCCTGCCCCACCGGAGCCGTGCCGGATCTCGTAGCTCTCCAGCCGCACCGGGAAGCGGAACTCCAGGATCTCCGGATCGGTCAGCCGCGAGTTGGTCATGTTGGTCTGCACCACGTCGGTGCCAATGAAGCCTTCGCCCGCGCCGGAGCCGCCCGAGATGGTCTCGTAGTACTGGTAGCGCGCGTTGCCGAAGGTGAAGTTGTTCATCGTGCCCTGGCTTGCGGCCATCACGCCCAGGGCGCCGTACAGCGCGTTGGTGATGCAAGTGGAGGTCTCGACGTTCCCCGAGACCACCGAGGCCGGATAGTGGGGATTGAGCATCGAGCCCGGCGGGATGATCACCTTCAGCGGTTTCAGACAGCCGGCATTCAACGGAATCTCGTCGTCGACCAGGGTGCGGAATACGTACAGCACCGCCGCCATGCACACGCTTGATGGCGCATTGAAGTTGTTGGGCAGTTGGCCGGAGGTGCCGGTGAAGTCGATCTCGGCGCTGCGGCTGGCGCGGTCGACGCGGATCGCGACCTCGATGCGGGCGCCGTTGTCGAGATCGTAGCTGTACTGGCCATCCTTCAGCGCCGAGATTACACGGCGCACGGCTTCCTCGGCGTTGTCCTGCACGTGGCCCATATAGGCGCGCACGACATCGAGCCCATAGTAGCCCACCATCTTGTGCAGCTCCTCGACGCCCTTCTGGTTCGCCGCCACCTGGGCGCGCAGGTCGGCCATGTTCTGGTCGGGATTGCGCGCCGGGTAGCGCGCGCCCGTCAACAGCGCACGCGCTTCCTCTTCGCGCAGCACCCCGTCCGCGCCGTCGACCAGCTTGAAGTTGTCGATCAGGACGCCCTCCTGCTCGATGTGGCTTGAATCCGGCGGCATCGAACCCGGCGTGGTGCCGCCGATGTCGGCGTGGTGGCCGCGCGAGCCGACGTAGAACAGGATCTCGTTGCCCGCTTCATCGAACACCGGCGAGATCACCGTGACGTCCGGCAGGTGCGTGCCGCCGTTGTAGGGGTCGTTCAGCACGTAGACGTCGCCTGCCTTCATGCGGCCGGCGTTCTTGCGCATCACGGTCTTTATGCTCTCGCCCATCGAGCCCAGGTGCACCGGCATGTGCGGGGCGTTGGCGACCAGGTTGCCCTCGGCATCGAAGATCGCGCAGCTGAAATCGAGGCGCTCCTTGATATTCACCGAGTACGCCGTATTCTGCAGGCGCAGGCCCATCTGCTCGGCAATCGACATGAACAGGTTATTGAAGATTTCGAGCATGACCGGATCGGCCGTGGTGCCGATCGCGCGCCGTTCCGGCAGCGCCTCCACCCGGCGCAGCACGAGGTGATTGTGCGGCGTGACCTGGGCCTGCCAGCCCGGCTCCACTACCGTCGTCGCATTCGCTTCGGCGATGATCGCGGGGCCGCGCACGATGTCGCCTGCTCGAATAGCATCCCGCAGGAACACGCCGGTATCAACCCAGGCGCCGCCGCTGAACATGCGCACCACTTCGCCCGGCGCCGGCTGCGCGCCGTTCGAACCGGCCGCCGCAATCGCCTCGGCGGGCGCGTCCGAGCGCCCGATGGCTTCCACCGAAACCGCCTCCACCACCAGGGCGCGCGAGGGCATCAGGAAGGAATAGCGGCGCTTGTAAGCTTCCTCGAAGGCGGCCTGCATGGCATCGGTCTCACCAAAAGGCACGACGATGGCCGAGTCCGTGCCTTCGTAGCGCAGGTGCACCCGCTGCACCAGTTCGATGCGGCCGGGCGCCACGCTCTGCCCCAGCAGCTGGTCGCGGGCACCAGCGCCTAGCGCGGCCAGGCGCAGCGCCAGGGCGTCGACGCCGGCGTCCCGCAGACGCAGCTCGACCGCCTGCTCGCGCATCGCGGTCTGGTCGGCAAGGCCCATGCCGTACGCCGACAGAACGCCCGCCAGCGCATGGATGAACACCGTCTTCATGCCGAGCGCGTCGGCCACCAGGCAGGCATGCTGGCCGCCGGCGCCGCCGAAGCTGGTCAGCGCATATTCCGTCACGTCGTGGCCGCGCTGCACCGAGATCTGCTTGATGGCGTTGGCCATGTTGCCGACCGCGATCTGGATGAAGCCCTCGGCCACCGCTTCCGGCGCGGGCTTGTCGCCCGTCGCGTGCCCGATTTGCTCCGCCAGCGCGGCGAAGCCTGCACGCACGGCGTCCAGGTCGAGCGCTTCGTCGCCGCCCTTGCCGAACAGGCGCGGGAAGTGGCGCGGCTGAATCTTGCCGAGCATGAGGTTGCAGTCGGTGACCGCCAAGGGCCCGCCGCGGCGGTAGCTGGCCGGCCCCGGGTTGGCGCCGGCGCTGTCGGGGCCGACGCGGTAGCGGGTGCCGTCGAAATGCAGGATCGAACCGCCGCCCGCGGCCACCGTGTGAATGCTCATCATCGGCGCGCGCATGCGCACGCCGGCGACCTGGGTCTCGAACACGCGCTCGAACTCGCCCGAGAAATGCGAAACGTCGGTCGAGGTGCCGCCCATGTCGAAGCCGATGACGCGCTCGAAACCGGCCGCTTGGCTCGCGCGCACCATGCCGACGATGCCGCCGGCAGGTCCCGACAGGATGCTGTCCTTGCCCTGGAAGGCGCGCGCATCGGTCAAACCGCCGCTCGACTGCATGAACTGCAGGTTCACGCCCGGCAGCTCGCCGGCAACCTGGTCCACGTAGCGGCGCAGGATGGGCGACAGGTAGGCGTCGACCACGGTGGTGTCGCCGCGCGCCACCAGCTTCATCAGGGGGCTGACCTCGTGCGATACCGAGATTTGCGTGTAGCCGATCTCGCGCGCGATGCGCGCCGTCGCTGCTTCATGCTCCGTGTAGCGGTAGCCGTGGATGAACACGATGGCGATCGAGCGCAGTCCGCGGTCAAAGGCCTGCTGCAGCGCGGCCCGGGTGGCAACTTCGTCCAACGGCTGCACGGTCTCGCCGTGCGCACCCATGCGCTCGTCGATTTCAATGACCTCCGCGTACAGCAGCTCGGGCAGCACGATGTGGCGGTCGAACAGGCGCGGCCGGTTCTGGTAGGCGATGCGCAAGGCGTCGCGAAAACCCCGGGTGATCGCCAGCACCGTCGGTTCGCCCTTGCGCTCCAGCAGCGCATTGGTGGCGACGGTCGTGCCCATCTTGACCGCCTCCACCTGCGCGACCGGCACCGCCTCGTCCTTCGCTACGCCCAGCAGGTGGCGGATGCCGGCCACGGCTGCGTCGCGGTACTGTTCGGGGTTCTCGGACAGCAGCTTGTGGGTGAGCAGCTGGCCGTCGGGCCTGCGCGCCACGATGTCGGTGAAGGTGCCGCCGCGATCGATCCAGAACTGCCAGTCCATGTACAACCTCCCTTGCCACGCGATCCAAAACGCCTATTGTAGTCCGGGCGCGCGACTGTTTTGGCCAAAATGCATGACAATAGGATCATGGACAATCCCCTGTACACCGTCGCGCAGCTGCGCGAGATCGAACGGGCCGCCTATGCGGAGCTCGAACCTGGAACCTTGATGCGCCGTGCCGGCGAAGCGGCCGCGAAGTATGCGCTGGAACTGCTGGGCGACAAGCGCGACCTGCCCGTCTTGCTGCTGGCCGGCCCCGGCAACAACGGCGGCGATGCGCTGGAGATGGCGGCCGTCCTTGCCGACGCAGGCGTCGATGCGACCGTGCTCTACCCGCCCGGCCAGCGCGAGACCTCGGACGAGGCGGCGAGCGCGCATGAACGCGCACGCGACGGCACGGTCGGCTTCATCGACATGCTGCCCCCTGGTGCGCAGTGGGGCCTGGTCGTGGACGGCCTGTTCGGCATCGGCCTGACGCGTCCGATCGAGGGCGAGTACCGTGCGCTGGTGGCCTCGCTCGACGATGTGCGCTGCCCGATCCTGGCGCTGGACGTGCCGAGCGGACTGGATGCCGACACCGGCGCCGTGATCGGCCCCGACGGCATCGCAGTCCGGGCGACTCACACCATCACCTTCCTGGGCGACAAGCCGGGCCTGCACACGGCCGATGGGCGCGACCATGCGGGCCAGGTGCGGGTAGAGCCGCTCGGCGTCGCACCAAATCTGCTCCCGGCGCCCGCCGCCCGCCTCGGGTCGGCCGACAGCTTTGCGCAGCACCTGTCCGGCCGCCGCCACAACACCCACAAGGGCAGCTTCGGCGACGTCGCCGTCATCGGCGGCGCCCACGGCATGGCCGGCGCCCCGGTGCTGGCCGCGCGCGGCGCCCTGTTCGCCGGCGCCGGCCGGACCTTTGTTGCGATGATCGATCCCGGGCCGGGCTACGACAGCGTGCAGCCCGAGATCATGTTCCGGCTGGCCGACGAGTTCGAGTTCGACAAACGCACGCTGGTGATCGGCCCCGGCATGGGCGGCTCGGCCAGCGCGATGCGCCTGCTGGCCAGGGCCCTCGACAGCGACAGCCCGCTGGTGATCGATGCCGATGCGATCACCCTGATCGGCGCCAGTCCCGACCTGTTGAAACGCCTGGCACAAAGAAGCAGCCCGGCCGTGCTCACGCCTCACCCTTTGGAGGCCGCGCGCCTGCTCGGCATGATGGCGCCCGGCATCCAGGCCGACCGCTTGGCGGCCGCACGCGAGATCGCTGTGCGCAGCAATGCGGCGGTGATCCTCAAGGGTTCGGGCTCGGTGATCGCGCGCCCGGATGGGACGATTTTCATCAACCCCACTGGCAACGCCGGCCTGGCGACGGCCGGCAGCGGCGACGTGCTGGCGGGGATCTGCGGTGCGCTGCTGGCGCAGGGCTGGCCGGCATGGGAAGCGGCGGCGGGTAGCGCCTGGATCCACGGCACCGCGGCGGACCTGCTGGTCGCGCACGGGGTTGGTCCGATCGGCATGACTGCCGGCGAGCTGCCGGCCGCGGCACGTGCCGTGCTGAACCTGCTGGTGGCCGAGAAAGCTGGCGTTACGTAGGGTGGACGGCTCCGCCGTCCGCGCGTTCAAACCATGCGAGAATCGACGCTACTTCTGTTCGTTCTCTTCTTGAACGCGCGGTCGGCAAGCCGACCACCCTACCGGTTCAAGCTAATTGGCCTGCCGCGATTGTCAGCGTGCGGCCGCAGCGCGCGGCCATGGCCGGATCGTGCGTCACCAGCACCAGGGTCGAGCCGCGCTCGCGGTTCAGTTCGAACATCAACTGAATGATCGCTTCGCCGGTGGCGGCGTCCAGGCTGCCGGTCGGCTCGTCGGCGAACAGCAGCGGCGGTTCGGTGACAAAGGCACGGGCCAGGGCCACGCGCTGCTGCTCGCCGCCCGACAGGTACTTGGGATAGTGGCGCAAGCGGCTGGACAGGCCCACGCGTCCCAGCATGGCCTCGGCTTTGGCGCGGGCATCATTGTCGCCACGCAGTTCCAGCGGCAACATCACGTTTTCCACGGCATTCAGGTGGGCCAGCAACTGGAAAGACTGGAACACGAAGCCCAGCTTGGCCTTGCGGAAGGCGGCGCGCCCATCCTCGTCGAGCGCGAAGATGTCGGTGCCGTCGAGCAGGACCTTGCCGCTCGATGGCGTATCCAGGCCGGCAAGCAGGCCCAGCAAGGTCGACTTGCCCGAGCCGGAGGCGCCGACGAGCGCGAGCGTCTCGGCCGGTTGCACGGTAAAATCGATGTTTTGCAGGATGGTGAGTTCGCCGTTGGCATCCGCCACCCGCTTCGACAGGCCGCTGACCGCGATTGCCGCAGGCCGGCCTGGCGCTGCAGCGTCGGCCGTCATACCATTCTTGAACACCTCGGGGTTATCACGCATGCTAGCCATTCTTAAAAAGTTTCTCGTCTTCATCGTGACGCTGGCCGCGTCGGGCAGCGCCTATTCTGCACCAAAAACCATCCTCGTGTTGGGCGACAGCCTCTCGGCCGAGTACGGCATCGCGCGCGGCGCCGGCTGGGTCGCCCTGCTTGAACAAAAGCTCAAGGCCGAAAACATCCCGGCCAAGGTCGTCAACGCCAGCATCAGCGGCGAGACCACGATCGGCGGACGTACCCGCCTGCCGGCGCTGCTCGACCAGCACAAGCCGAACATCGTCGTGATCGAACTGGGCGCCAACGACGGCCTGCGCGGCCTGCCCGTGGCCTCGGCCGAAGGCAACCTGCGCGCCATGGTCGACATGGCGCAAAAGAAAAATGCGAAGGTGATGCTGGTGGGGATGCGCATGCCGCCGAACTATGGGCGCGCCTACACCGAAAGCTTTTTTAACATGTTCAAGAAGATTTCAAGCGACACCAAATCGCCGCTGGTGCCCTTCATGCTGGACGGCGTGGCCGACAAGCCGTCCCTGTTCCAGCAGGACCGCATGCACCCGACCGCTGCCGCCCACCCCATCATCCTGAACAACATCTGGCCGCAGTTCGCGCCACTCGTGAAAAAATAATGAAATACCCAGCCGTCCTGAACTTCGCCGACATCCTTCCCGAACTCGATACCTTCGACGCCATCATCGACGCGCGCAGCGAGTCGGAATATGCGCTCGACCGCATCCCCGGCGCGATCAATGCGCCGGTGCTCGACGACGAGCAGCGCGTGCGCGTCGGCACCCTGTACAAGCAGGTCGGCGCCTTCGAAGCGAAGAAGGTGGGCGCGCCGCTGGTGGCCGCCAACATCGCGCGCCATATCGAGGCCCTGTGGGCGGACAAGCCGCGCGACTGGAAGCCGCTGGTGTACTGCTGGCGCGGCGGCAACCGCAGCGGCTCGATGGCGCACATCCTGGCCAAGATCGGCTGGCCGGTAGTGCAGCTCGATGGCGGCTACAAGGCCTACCGCGCGCACGTGGCAAGCGCGCTGGAGAACCCGCCGCACCTGGATTTCCGTGTCGTGTGCGGCACCACGGGCAGCGGCAAGAGCCGCCTGCTGGAGACCCTCGACCGCATCGGCGCGCAGGTGCTCGACCTGGAGAAGCTGGCGGCGCACCGCGGCTCGGTGCTGGGCCACCTGCCGGACGAGCCGCAGCCGAGCCAGAAGATGTTCGAGAGCCAGGTCTGGGACAAGCTGCGGCACTTCGATCCAGCCAAGCCCGTGTTCGTGGAATCCGAGAGCAAGAAGGTCGGCAACCTGCGCGTGCCGGACGCAGTCATGGCAGGCATGCGCGCCTCGCCCTGCATCTCGCTCTCGCTGTCGCGCGAGAACCGGGTGCGGCTCCTGATGGAAGACTACGAGCACTTCTGCAAGAACCCGGACGCGCTCACCGGGCAGCTCGCCCACCTGGTGCAGCTGCACGGGAACGACAAGATCAAGGCCTGGCGCGACATGGCCAACAGCGGCGCGATGGCCGAGCTGGTGGACCAGCTGCTGGTGGAGCACTACGATCCGGCCTACCTGCGCTCGATCGACCGGAATTTCGTTCAGTTTCCGAAGGCGGAGGTGGTGGAGTTGAACGACATTGCCGAGCAAGATTTCGTGGCGGCGGCACGGCGCCTGCACGCTGCCTGATAACTCGCTCCACGCATTTCCATCCGTAGCAGTAGAGTCGTCATCCCGGCGCAGGCCGGGATCCAATTTTGCATGCATGGCCACAAGCGCGTGCGTTCTCACTCTTCGTGGGAATTGGATTCCGGCCTTCGCCGGAATGACGTTCTATGACAGCTGAATGACCGAAGCTCCTGCTTAGTTCGACGCGCAAAAACAAAAAGCCCGGCTGCTCACACAGCCGGGCTTTTTTGCATCCTACCTGTCAACCGCGATCACTCGCCTTCCGGCTTGGCGCCCAGCTGCGACGCGTTCACATTGACCTTGGCCTTGGCCTTGGCCTTGAGCGCCTCGACATAGTTGAACAGCTCTGCCTGGCCCACCAGGCCCGAGATCTGCTGCGCTTCCTGCTTGCGGCGGTTCACGTCCGGGTTGGCCGGCTGCGACACCTTGTTGATGCGGTAGACGCCGTAGCCCTGGCCCGGAATCTCCACGCCGACGTAGGCCGGCAGCTTGGTCGCATCCGCCTTCAGCACCGCGATTGCAGCCGTGGTGTTGATGGTCGGTTCCTTGGTGCGGGTCACGACTTGTGGCGCGCCGAAACCGGTCGCATCGCCCGACGCCTTGGCGGCGGCCAGCTTCTGCTCGCCGGCGGCTTTGGCCAGGCGCGATGCTTCTTCCAGCGTGACGCGCTGGCGAATCATGGCGTCGACTTCAAGCAGCGGGCGCTTGGTAGCCGGCTTGAACTCGACCACGCGGCCCGAGATCAGCACGCTCGGCGACACTTCCACGGCTTCGGTGTTGCGCTTGTTCTTGACGGAGTCGGTACCGAACAGTGCGGCCAGGAACTTCTCGTTGTTGAACGGGCCCTCGCCCAGCTGCGGATTCGGCTTGCGGGTCAGGCCGTCGACGGTCTGGATCTTCAGGCCCAGCTTGTCGGCCACCGGCTTCAGGCTCTCCGACTGCTCGTAGACCATGTTGGTGAAGGTCTCGGCCATTTCCGAATAACGCTTCGACATCTTCTGCTTCTTCAGGTCGGCGGCGATGTCATCCTTCGCGGCTTCGAGCGGCTTCTGTGCGGCCGGCTTGAGCGAGGTGAGCTTGATGATGTGGTAGCCGAACTCCGACTGCACCACGCCGCTCACTTCGCCTTCCTTGAGCGCATAGATCGCGTCTTCCACCGGCTTCACGAACGTGCCCTTCTCGACCACGCCGAGGTCGCCGCCGGCCTGGGCCGAGCCCTGGTCCTGCGACTGCGCCTTGGCGATCTCGGCGAAGTTCGCCGGGTTCTTGCGCACTTCAAGCAGTACCGCCTCGGCCTTGGCCTTCGCTGCAGCCTGCTCGGCCGGCTTGGCGTCGCGGCTGGCGTTGATCAGGATGTGGCTCGCGGTACGCTGTTCCGGCGTGGTGTAGCTCTTGAGGTTCTTGTTGTAGTAGTCGCTGACTTCGGCATCGCTGACCTGCACCTGGCTCTCGACCGCGGCGGCGTCGAACACGACGTACTCGGCCTTCACCTGCTCGGGGATAGTGAACAGCTGGGCGTTCTTGTCGTAGTAGGCCTTGACCATCGCGTCGGTGACCTTCACCTGCGGCAGGTACTGCGCGACCGGGAACAGCATTTCCTGGACTTCGCGTTCCTGGTCGCTGATGCTCGACAGGCGCTCGCTCACCGAACGCGGCGCGAATGCGGTGCCCTGGATCGAGCCGGTCAGCTGCTCCAGAGTCAGGTCGCGGCGCAGGCGCTGGTCGAACATCGCCGGGGTCATGCCCTGGGCTGCCAGCGCTTGCTTGTACTGCTCCATGTCGAAGCTGCCGTCCGGCTTGCGGAACTGCTGGTACTCGCCGATCTTCCTGGCCAGCGCGGCGTCGCCCACGGTCATGTGGCTGCGCGCGAGCTCGGCGTTGATGGCGCGTTCGGCCACCAGGTTGTTCAGGATCGCCTGCTTGGCTTCCGGCGTCTCGAACATCTTCTGGTCGAACTGCGGGCCCATCATCTGGCGCGCCTGGTCGATCTGGCGGCGCTGGGCTTCTTCCCATTCCTGCTGGGTGACCTTCTGGCCGGCCACGGTCGCCACGCCGGCAGCGGCGTCGCCACGGTCCTGGTAGCTCTCGACACCGACTAACACGAACGAAGGCACGATCAGGACGAGCAGCAGGCCCTGCATCACGCGCTTGTTGTTACGGACAAAATCAAACATGGTCAGCCATTCAAGGTTGATAATGCTCTAGAACCTATCCCAGTAGGCGGGAGTCGCTGCTGCCGCGCCTGGCAAGCGGGGGCGGCGTTGCTCGTCGTTGCATGGCGAGCCATGTGGCCTCCTCGCGCCTTGCCCGCGCTTGCCATGCATCGGCATCTGCTCCCCCCCACCCACTGGGATAGGTTCTTCACAGCACAAGTTAAAAAAAAAGGCGAACTCGCGTTCGCCCCTTCTTGTCTCCCTCGGCATCGTCGGACACCTCGGGCAATACTGAATTCTGGCGGAGCGGACGGGGCTCGAACCCGCGACCCCCGGCGTGACAGGCCGGTATTCTAACCAACTGAACTACCGCTCCAGACTAATGTGGTGAATGTTGGCGGAGCGGACGGGGCTCGAACCCGCGACCCCCGGCGTGACAGGCCGGTATTCTAACCAACTGAACTACCGCTCCAACAAAAACACGACATCGCATTACCTTTGCAGGTAGTGCCTCTGCGTGTCACCGCAGAGAAGGCATTAGTTTACAGCATCTTTCAGAGCTTTACCAGCCTTAAATTTCGGAACCTTTGCAGCTGCAATCTTGATCGGTTCCTTGGTGCGCGGATCGCGGCCAGTGCGGGCAGCGCGTTCGCCCACGGTGAAGGTGCCGAAGCCGACCAGCGTGACGCTGTCGTTCTTCTTCAGGGACTCGGTCACGGCTCCGATCATGGCGTCGAGAGCACGCGTCGCCGAGGCCTTGGTAATGTCCGCGGACTTCGCGATTTCTTCGATCAGTTCTGTCTTGTTCACTCTAACCCTCGTGTATACGTTGGACGCCGGGGCGCCTTCCTGCAAAAGTGCAAGCCGGTATTAAACAAGGGCAACATTGGTCTGTCAAGCAACATCCGTGGTGAATAGCACCGCTTGTTCCCATATCGCACGTTCCGCACAAAAAAAACAGGCGCCCGCAGGCGCCTGTCTCATCGTTCAGATCGAGCGATCAGTGCTTGACCACCTCGGTCGAGCCTTCCGCAGCCGCGCTCGGGGTGACGGCCACCGGTGCCGCCGCCACGTCCGCCAGCGCTTCCGGCTGGCGCTCCAGCGCAACTTCCAGGACCTTCTCGATCCAGCGCACCGGCACGATCTCGAGCTTGTTCTTGACGTTGTCCGGAATCTCGGCCAGGTCCTTCACGTTCTGCTCGGGGATCAGGACCGTCTTGATGCCGCCGCGATGCGCCGCCAGCAGCTTCTCCTTCAGGCCGCCGATCGGCAGGACTTCGCCGCGCAGCGTGATCTCACCGGTCATCGCCACGTCGGCGCGCACCGGGATGCCGGTGAAGGCCGAGACCAGCGCCGTCGTCATGCCGATACCGGCCGACGGACCATCCTTCGGCGTCGCGCCTTCCGGCACGTGGATGTGGATGTCGGTCTTCTCGAACGCTTCGGCCTTGATGCCGAAGCGCTGGGCACGCGAACGAACCACCGTGCGCGCCGCCTCGATCGACTCCTTCATCACGTCGCCCAGGGTACCGGTGCGGATGATCGCGCCCTTGCCCGGCACGTTGACGGCTTCGATGGTCAGGAGGTCGCCGCCCACCTCGGTCCAGGCCAGGCCGACCACCTGGCCGATCTGGTTTTCCTTCTCGGCCACGCCGAAGTCGTAGCGGCGCACGCCCAGGAACTTGTCCAGGTTCTTGGCGCCCACCGTGATCTTCTTCTCGGCCTTGGTGAGGAGCAGCATCTTGACGACCTTGCGGCAGATCTTCGAGATCTCGCGCTCGAGCGAACGCACGCCCGCTTCACGGGTGTAATAGCGGATGATGTCGCGGATCGCCGATTCCTCGACCTTGATCTCGCCTTCCTTCAGGCCGTTGTTCTTGATCTGCTTCGGCAGCAGGTAGCGCTGCGCGATGCTGGTCTTCTCGTCCTCGGTGTAACCCGACAGGCGGATCACTTCCATCCGGTCCAGCAGCGCCGGCGGGATGTTGAAGGAGTTCGAGGTGGCCACGAACATCACGTCCGACAGGTCGAAGTCGACTTCGACGTAGTGGTCGCTGAAGGTGTGGTTCTGCGCCGGGTCCAGCACCTCGAGCAGGGCCGAGGACGGATCGCCGCGGAAGTCCGCGCCCATCTTGTCGATTTCGTCGAGCAGGAACAAGGGGTTCCTCACGCCAACCTTGGACAGCGACTGCAGCACCTTGCCCGGCATCGAGCCGATGTAGGTACGGCGGTGGCCGCGGATCTCGGCCTCATCGCGCACGCCGCCCAGTGCCATGCGCACGTACTTGCGGTTGGTGGCGCGGGCGATCGATTCGCCCAGCGAGGTTTTACCCACGCCCGGAGGACCGACGAAGCACAGGATCGGCGCCTTCAGCTTGTCGACGCGCTGCTGCACCGCGAGGTACTCGAGGATGCGTTCCTTGATCTTGTCGAGGCCGTAGTGATCGGCTTCCAGCACCTGCTGGGCCTTCTCGAGGTCGATGGTGACCTTCGACTTCTTCTTCCACGGCAGGCCGACCAGCGTGTCGATGTAGTTGCGCACGACCGTGGCTTCGGCCGACATCGGCGACATCAGCTTGAGCTTCTTGATCTCGGCCTGCGCCTTTTCCAGTGCCTCTTTCGGCATCTTGGCGGCGATGACCTTCTTCTCCAGCTCTTCGATGTCAGCGCCCTCTTCGCCTTCACCCAGTTCCTTCTGGATCGCCTTGACCTGTTCGTTCAGGTAGTACTCGCGCTGCGACTTTTCCATCTGGCGCTTGACGCGGCCGCGAATGCGCTTCTCGACCTGCAGGATGTCCAGTTCGCCTTCCAGCTGGCCGAGCAGGTGCTCGAGGCGCTTGGCGACGTTGAAGATTTCCAGGATGACCTGCTTCTGCTCGAGCTTGAGCGGCAGGTGCGCGGCAACGGTGTCGGCCAGGCGGCCGGCGTCGTCGATGCCTGCCAGCGAGGCCAGGATCTCGGGCGGGATCTTCTTGTTGAGTTTGACGTACTGGTCGAACTGCTGGACGATGGCGCGGCGCATCGCCTCGACTTCGGAGTCGTCGCCGATTTCCGAAGCGACCGGGGTCAGCTCGGCGGTAAAGTGGGTGGCGCCATCGGTGATGTGATCGATGCGCGCGCGCTGGGCGCCCTCGACCAGCACCTTCACGGTGCCGTCGGGGAGTTTCAGCATTTGCAGAATATTGGCCACGCAGCCGATCTCGTAGATGTCTGCGGCGGAAGGTTCGTCCTTGGCGGCGGCTTTCTGGGCAGCCAGCATGATGCTCTTGCCCTGCTCCATCGCGGCTTCCAGGGCCTTGATCGATTTCGGACGGCCGACGAACAGAGGTATCACCATATGCGGGAACACGACCACGTCGCGCAGCGGCAGGAGAGGCAGCGTCGTTTGCTCGGTTAATTTCGAAGTTGTCATGGCATACCTTATAGAAACGTGTTGCTGAACTTGGGCACTCGCAGCGCAAATCTCAAGACCACCGCGAATATATTTTCTACGAGTAAAAGAATATCAATGTTTAGAAAATATAGCCGTTCCGATAAAAAACGCGTTTTCAAATGAAAAAGCCACTGCGCGAGCGAGCTCGCGAGTGGCTTTTCGATTGAAGCCGGCGTCTTTTATTGAAGTAAATTGTACCTTCAAGAATCCGTACGGCAAGACTTTTGTGGCAAAAGAACGTGCCTTTTTTTAGTTCTCGCCAGAAGCTTTTGGCGTTTCGCTATAAATCAGCAAAGGTTTCGCAGCATTCGTGATCGTATTTTCATCGATCACGACTTTCACCACGTTCTGCTGGCTTGGCAGTTCGTACATCACGTCCAGCAGTGCATGCTCGAGAATCGAGCGCAGGCCGCGGGCGCCGGTCTTGCGTGCCAGGGCCTTGCGCGCGATCGCGTGCAGTGCCGCAGGACGTATTTCGAGTTCGGCGCCTTCCATTTCAAGCAGCTTCGAGTACTGTTTGATCAAGGCGTTCTTGGGCTCGATCAGGATCTGGATCAGCGCCTCTTCCGTCAGCTCGTTCAGGGTCGCGACGACAGGCAGACGGCCGACCAGTTCCGGGATCAGGCCGAACTTGATCAGGTCTTCCGGCTCGGCTTCCATCAGGATTTCGCTGTTGGCGCGCTCGGTCTGGCTCTTGACCGTGGCGGCGAAACCGATGCCGCTCTTTTCCGAACGGTTCTGGATGATCTTGGCCAGGCCGTCGAAGGCGCCGCCGCAGATGAACATGATGTTGGTCGTGTCGATCTGGACGAAGTCCTGGTTCGGATGCTTGCGGCCGCCCTGCGGCGGCACCGAGGCCATGGTGCCCTCGATGAGCTTGAGCAGGGCCTGCTGCACGCCCTCGCCCGACACGTCGCGGGTGATCGACGGGTTGTCGGACTTGCGCGAGATCTTGTCGATCTCGTCGATGTAGACGATGCCGCGCTGGGCCTTCTCGACTTCATAGTTGCAGCTCTGCAGCAGCTTCTGGATGATGTTCTCGACGTCTTCACCGACATAGCCGGCTTCGGTCAGCGTGGTCGCGTCGGCGATCACGAAGGGGACGTTGAGCATGCGCGCCAGGGTCTGGGCCAGCAGGGTCTTGCCGGAACCGGTCGGGCCGACGAGCAGGATGTTGCTCTTGGCCAGCTCGATGTCGTCCTTCTTGCCCAGGTGCTTGAGGCGCTTGTAGTGGTTGTACACCGCCACCGACAGGATGCGCTTGGCCGTCTGCTGGCCGATCACGTACTGGTCGAGCAGTTCGGTGATTTCGTGAGGCGTCGGCAGATCGGACTTGGCGCCCGCCACCGATTCGACATTGGAAGTCTCGTCGCGGATGATGTCGTTGCACAGGTCGATGCATTCATCGCAGATGAACACCGACGGTCCCGCGATCAGCTTCTTGACTTCGTGCTGGCTCTTTCCGCAGAACGAGCAGTACAGAAGTTTTTCGCCGCTGGAGGATTTTTTGTCAGACATGGGGCAGGTTATCTAATAAGTTGCTTGAATATAACGCTAATACGGGTACGCAACAAGTGCGCACACGAACATGCTACCCGAAATAAAAACGAAACGCCCGAACACGTTTTGCGCCCGGGCGTTTTTTGGCAACACCTTGGCGGCGTCGCAACGCGCTTTCCTTACGCGCGGTTCGTCAGCACGCGGTCGATCATGCCGTATTCAACGGCCTCTTCCGCCGACATGAAGCGGTCGCGGTCGGTGTCGCGGTGGATCTGCTCGATGCTCTGGCCGGTGTTCTCGGACATGATGCGCGCCAGGCGCTCGCGCAGGTACAGGATTTCCTTGGCCTGGATCTCGATGTCCGAAGCCATGCCCTGCGAACCGCCGGACGGCTGGTGGATCATGACGCGCGAGTTCGGCAGCGAGAAACGCTTGCCCTTGGCGCCGGCAGCCAGCAGGAAGGCGCCCATCGAGGCGGCCAGGCCGGTGCACAGGGTGGAGACGTCCGGCTTGATGAAATTCATCGTGTCGAAGATCGCCAGGCCCGCCGAGACCGAACCGCCCGGCGAGTTGATGTACAGCGAGATGTCCTTGTCCGGATTCTCGCTCTCCAGGAACAGCAGCTGGGCCACGATCAGGTTGGCCATCTGGTCGTTGACAGGGCCGACCAGGAAGATGACGCGCTCTTTGAGGAGGCGCGAGTAGATGTCATAGGCGCGCTCGCCGCGGCCGCTTTGTTCGACCACCATCGGCACGAGGCCGAGTGCTTGGGTATCCAATGCCGGATTACGAATCATACCTGTCTCGTTCCTTGTAAATAGGGGTTCAGAAAGCCAATTCTAGCAGTTGCGTGCGAATTCCACAGACACGTAGGGTGGGCAGCTCCGCTGCCCACGCGGTGATAGTCATCGGCTCCGATACCGGGCTCGGCGATCTCGCCTTTAACTATCACCGCGTGGGCGGGAGACCCGCCCACCCTACGATTAAACCACAACAGCTTTGCAGATCGGAATCTATTAACCCTGGACGTTGCCGCCCATCAGTTCATCGAAAGCGATGGTCTTGCTGCTGACCTTCGCCTTGCCGAGGACATAGTTAACGACGTTTTCTTCCAATACAAGAGCTTCCACTTCGGCCAGGCGGCGGCGGTCGCTGTAGTAGTACTTCAGGACTTCCTTCGGATCTTCGTAGCTCTGCGAGAAGTCTTCAATCTGGGCCTTGACCTGCTCCTGGGTTGCCTGCAGGTTGTTATCTTGCACCAGCTGCGACAGGATCAGGCCCAGGCGCACGCGGCGCTCGGCCTTGTCGGCGAACATTTCCGGCGGGAACGGCATTGCCTTGACGTCCATGCCACGCTGCGCCATGTCCTGGCGGGTCATCTCGGCCAGGCGCTCCGAATCTTGCTGGATCATGGCCTTCGGCACGTCCAGTTCGGTCGACTTGACCAGCGCGTCCATCACGGCTTCCTTGTTGCGGGCCTTGATGCGAGCGTTGACTTCACGCTCCAGGTTGGTCTTGATGTCTTCGCGCATCTTCTCGATCGAGCCGTCTTCGATGCCCAGCGACTTGGCGAATTCCGCGTCGACTTCCGGCATGTGGGCCCATTCGAGCTTGTTCAGGGTAATGGTGAACTCGGCGGTCTTGCCGGCCACGTCCTTGCCATGGTAATCCTCAGGGAAAGGCAGCGGGAAGGTCTTGCTTTCGCCGACCTTCAGGCCCACGGTCGCGGCTTCGAATTCCGGCAGCATGCGACCTTCGCCCAGCACGAATGCGTAGTTCTCGGCCTTGCCGCCGGCGAACTCTTCGCCGTCGATCTTGCCGACGAAGTCCACGGTGACGCGGTCGCCGTTGGCAGCCACGGCTTCGCCGCCGGTGCCGTGCTCGCCCTCTTCACCCTTGGTGTGGTAGTGCACGCGCTGCTTGCGCAGGATGTCGATGGTCTTGTCGATCTCGGCGTCGCTCACCTCGGCGGCAACGGTTTCGATCTCGGTGGTGGCCAGGTCGCCCAGCACGACTTCAGGATAGACTTCGAAGGTCGCGTCGAAGGCCAGCATGCCTTCCGGCGCTTCCTCTTTCGGTTCGATTTTCGGGAAACCGGCAACGCGCAGCTGGTTCTCGTTGGCGGCTTCGTTGAACGCGCGGCCGACCTTGTCGTTCAGCACGTCCGATTCGATCTGGTAACCGTACTGCGCAGCGACCATCTTGAGCGGCACCTTACCTGGGCGGAAGCCCGGGGCCTTTGCCGTCTTGGCCTGCTTCTTGAGGCGCTTTTCGACCTCCGTACGGACGTCAGCTACCGGAAAAGTGATCGTCAAGCGACGCTCGAGTTTACCCAGGGTTTCGACTGCAGTTGCCATTATAAAAATCGTCCAAAAAAATAATTATTCGTGGTGCGAGGAGGGGGACTCGAACCCCCACACCATTGCTGGCGTCAGGACCTAAACCTGGTGCGTCTACCAATTTCGCCATCCTCGCGGAAGGATTGCATTTTTGCCACAAAAACAAAGGGCGCCCGACAGTGAAACCGGCCGCCCTGCACTCCTCTGTTTAGGGGCTACAACTTCAATCGATTATTTTACTGGATTTTCTGTCACTATTGGGGCGTTTTTTGCTGTGCGTGTGGGGATGGGAGCTCATCTATATAGAGGAGCCCGTCCTCCAGCCTAGGTGATTTTCGGCCCGCTCGGCTTCTTGACCCGGAACCACGCCGCATACAGGGCCGGCAGGAACAGCAGGGTGAGCGCCGTCGCCACCAGCAGGCCGCCCATGATCGCCACCGCCATCGGTCCCCAGAACACGGAGCGCGACAGCGGAATCATCGCCAGCGCCGCCGCGGCGGCCGTCAGCAGAATCGGCCGGCAGCGACGCACCGCCGCCTCGACGATCGCGTCCCAGGCTTCTGCCCCGCCCGCGATGTCCTGTTCGATCTGGTCCACCAGGATCACGGAATTGCGGATGATCATGCCGAACAGCGCGATCACGCCCAGGTTGGCGACGAAACCGAAGGGCCGGCCGAACGCCAAGAGCGCCATCGCCGCACCCGCGATGCCGAGCGGCCCGGTAAGGAAGACCAGCAGCGAGCGCGAAAAGCTGTGCAGCTGCAGCATCAGGAGCGTGAACACGATGAACAGCACCAGCGGCACGTTGGCCATGATCGAGGCTTCCGCATCCGAGCTGTCGGCCGCCGCGCCCTCCACCTTGAGGCGGTAGCCCGCCGGCAGCCTGGCACGGATCGCAGCCAGCTTCTCGTCCACCTGGGCGGTGACGGTGGGGCCCTGGATGCCCTCCACCACGTCGGACTGGACCATGATGGCCCACTCGCGCCCCTCGCGCCAGACCACGCCCGGCTCCCAGACGAAGGCCACGCGCGCAACCTGCCCGACCGGCACGGCGCCGCCGCCGGCGGTCGGCACCAGGGCCTCCGACAGGCGCGTGATGGTCGAACGTTCTTCGAGCGGTTGGCGCACCACGATGTCGATCAGGCGGTTGGTCTCGCGGAACTGCCCCACCGGCGTGCCGGTGAGCGTGGTGTTGATCACGCGCCGCACCGCCTGCGAGGTGACGCCGAGCGCGCGCAGCTTGTCCTGGTCGAGGTCGAGGCGCAGCACCTTGACCGCCTCGTTCCAGTTGTCGTTGACGCCCACCGTGTTCGGGTTGGCGCGCATGACTTCCCTCACCTCGTCGGCGACCTTGCGCACCACGCCGATGTCCGGGCCCAGCACCTGGAACTGCACCGGATAAGCCACCGGCGGCCCGTTCGGCAGCAGCTTCACGCGCCCGCGCACCTCGGGGAAGTCATTGCGGAAGGCTTCCTCGATTCTCAAGCGCAGCGCCTCGCGCGCGGCCGCATCCACCGGCAGGACGACCAGCTGGGACACGTTCGACTGCGGGAAGATCTGGTCCAGCGGCAGGTAGAAGCGCGGGCTGCCGGTGCCGACATAGCTGGTCACGCTCTGCACGCCCTGCTGCTGCTTGAGGAAACCCTCGAAGCGCTTGACGACCGCCTCGTTCGCCGCGAAGCTCGTGCCTTCCGGCGACCACATCTCGACCATCAGTTCGGGACGGCTGGAATCGGGGAAGAACTGCTTCTCGATGAAATTAAAGCCGAACACGCCCAGCGCGAACACGCCCAGGCTCAGGGCGATCGTGGTCTTGCGCCACTCGACGCAGCGGTTCACGAGGCGCCGGAAACGCTCGTAGGCCGGGCTGTCGAACACGTCGTGCGAGGATTCGCCCTGGCCGTGCGGCTTGACCTTCAGCAGGATGTAGCCGATGTAGGGCGTGAACACCACCGCCACCACCCACGAGATCAGGAGGGCGAGCGCGTTCACCGAGAACATCGTGAAGGTGTATTCGCCGGCGGCCGACTTGGCCAGGCCGATCGGCAGGAAGCCCGCCGCCGTGATCAGGGTGCCGGTCAGCATCGGCATCGCGGTGGAGGTGTAGGCGAAGGTGGCGGCCTCGAAGCGCGACAGGCCCTCTTCCATCTTGCGCACCATCATCTCGACCGCGATGATGGCGTCGTCCACCAGCAAGCCGAGCGCGATGATCAGGGCGCCCAGCGAGATCTTGTGCAGCGAGATGTCGAGCACCCGCATGAAGAGAAAAGTAATCGCCAGCACCAGCGGAATCGTCAGCGCCACCACCAGGCCGGGGCGCACGTCGATGCGCAGCTTCGGCTTGGTGTGCAGGCCGAGCGCAATGAAGGACACGGCCAGCACGATGATCACCGCCTCGATCAGCACCTTGATGAATTCGTTGACCGAGGCGGTGACGGCCTGCGGCTGGTTCGACACGCGCTCGAGCTCGATGCCGACCGGCAGCTGGGCGCGTATGCGGGCGACGGTCTCGTCGAGGCCCTCACCGAGACGGATGATGTTGCCGCCCTTTTCCATCGACACGCCCAGGCCGATCACTTCCTTGCCGTTGAAGCGCATCTTGTCGCGCGGCGGGTCCTGGTAGCCGCGTTTCACGGTAGCGAAGTCACCCAGGCGGAAGGTGGTATTCCCGGCGCGCAGCTGCAGGTTCTCCAGCAGCTCGAGACTCTTGAGGGCGCCGGTGACGCGCACCTGCAGGTTGTCGCTCGGCGTCACCAGGACGCCGCTGGCCTCGACCTGGTTCTGGGTGGCGATCTGGTTGACGATCTGCTCGAAGGGCACGCCCAGCTGGGCGAACTTCTTGCTGGAGAATTCGATGTAGATCTTCTCGGCCTGCACGCCGAACTGCTCCACTTTCGCGACCAGCGGCACCTTGAGCAGCTGCTGGCGCACAAAGTCGGCGTAGTCGCGCATCTCGGCCGGCGTGAAACCGTCGCCCGAAAGCGCGAAAATCGAGCCGTAGGTGTCGCCGAATTCGTCGTTGAAGAAGGGCCCGACCACGCCCTGCGGCAGGGTGGCCGCCATGTCGCCGACCTTTTTGCGCACCTGGTACCAGGTCGGCGCCGTTTCAAGGGGCGGCGTGGACTCGCGCAGGAAGACCAGGATGGTGGTCTCGCCCGGCTTGGAGAAGCTGCGGATGCGCTCGATGTAGGGCGTCTCCTGCAGCTTCCTCTCGAGCGGATCGGTCACCTGCTCGGCCATCTGCACCGCGGTGGCCCCAGGCCACACGGCGCTCACCACCATCGCGCGGAAGGTGAAGGGCGGGTCTTCGTCCTGGCCCAGCTGCTGGTAGCTCAGGATGCCGCCGATCAGGAGCGCGGCGATCAGGTAGCGCGTGAGCGGGATGTGCTCCAGCGCCCAGCGCGACAGGTTAAAACCCCTCATTTGCCAGCTCCATCGGCGCCGCCGACTGCGGCGGCCTCCGTATCGCCGCGGCGCGCCACGTCGGCCGTCAGGATGCGCACCTTCTGGCCCGGCTTGAGCAGGTGCACGCCGGCCGTCACCACGGTCTGGCCGGGCTGCACGCCGCCCGAGAGCAGGATGTCGTTGCCCGACTGGCCCGCCACCTTAACCTTGCGCATCTGCACCACGCCCTTGTCAACGACCCAGACGCTCGTCACGCCCTTGTCCTGGACCAGGGCGCTGAGCGGCACCCGCAGCGCCGCGGCGTTCGAGCCGCCGCCGGTGCTCATTTCCACCGTGGCCGTCATGCCGAGCCGGATGTCGGCGCGCGCCGGGATCGACACCTTGACGGTATAGGTACGGGTCGCCGGATCGGCCACCGGCGAGACTTCGCGGATCTTGCCGGGAATGGCTTCGGCGCGGTTGGCCCACAGGCGCACGTTGACGTTGCTGGCCTGGCGCAGCGCCTCGACCCGGTCTTCGGGGATGCCGATCACGACTTCCTTTTCGTCGGTGCGGGCCACCCGCACCACCGGCGCGCCGGCGGCCACCACCTGGCCGACTTCGGCGTCGACCGCCGTCACCACGCCGTCGGCGTCCGATTCGAGGTTGGCATAGCCGGCCTGGTTCGACTGGCCGCGGAAACCCGCGCGCGCCGCATCGACGTTGGCCTGGGCCGCGCGCAGCGCCGCCTGCTTGGCATCGAGGACGGCCTGGCTGACGAAATTCTGGGCGCGCAGGTTCTGG
This sequence comes from Massilia sp. UBA6681, assembly GCF_002454935.1. NCBI lineage: Bacteria > Pseudomonadati > Pseudomonadota > Betaproteobacteria > Burkholderiales > Oxalobacteraceae > Massilia > Massilia sp. UBA6681. The sequence goes on along the minus strand of NZ_DKJX01000003.1, from coordinate 28,426 downwards.
TGGCGCTTGTAGTCGGCCTGGGCCAGGTCGCGCTCGGTCTCGGCGGCGCGCAGGGTGGCGCGCGCCTGGGCCTCGGCCAGGCGCAGGTCCTGCGGATCCAGGCGCATCAGCACCTGGCCGTCCTTGACATTGGCGCCGACGTCGACCCGGCGCTCGACGATCTTGCCGCCCACCCGGAAGCCCAGCCGCGATTCGTAGCGCGGGCGCACGTCGCCCGAGAACTCGACCCGCTCGCCGCCGGCGCCGGCGCCGGCGGCCAGCACGATGGCGCGCACCGGGCGCACCTCCTCCACCCTGGGCTCCTCCTTGCCGCATCCGGCCAGGAGGAAGAGCAGCAAGGGCGCGGCGTATGCGGCGCGCATGGGGGAAAGGGTCGGACGAAACTTCGGAGATGCAGACACGTGGGGTCCCCTGTCGATCATGTGCCAAGTTAGGGCATTTGTAATCAAGCAATTATAATCAGTGAAAGGGCCAGAAACCCGACATTAGAGTCAACAGTCAAATATGCCAGTTGAGCATTACGAGAACTTCCCGGTTGCCTCCTTCCTGCTGCCGCGCCGCCTGGCGCCCGCGGTCGAGGCCATCTATGCCTTCGCCCGCAGCGCCGACGACATCGCCGACGAGGGCGACGCCGCCCCGCCCGAGCGCCTGGCCGAACTGGAGCGCTATGGGCGGGAGCTCGCGGCCATCGAACGCGGCCACACGCCCGCCGACCCGCTGTTCGGGCGCCTGGCCGGCGTGGTGCGCGAGTTCCGGCTGCCGGTCGCGCCCATGCACGACCTGCTGTCGGCCTTCCGCCAGGACGTGAGCACCACCCGCTATGCCGATTACACCGCGCTGCTCGACTATTGCCGGCGCTCCGCCAACCCGGTCGGGCGGCTGATGCTGGAACTCTACGACGCCGTCGACGAGCGCAACCTGCGCGATTCGGACGCGATCTGCACTTCGCTACAGCTCATTAATTTCTGGCAAGACGTCGCGATCGACCTGCCCAAGGGCCGCATCTACCTGCCGCTGGAAGACCTGGAGCGGCACGGCGTGTCGGAGGCGGAGCTGGCCTCCGCGCCGGCCACGCCGGCCTGGCGCGCCCTGATGCGCTTCGAGGTGGAGCGCGCCCGCGCCCTGATGCTCAGCGGCACGCCGCTGGTGCACCGCCTGCCGGGGCGCATCGGCTGGGAACTGCGCCTCATGGTGCAGGGCGGGCTGCGCATCCTGGAAGCGATCGAAAAGGCCGAGTACGACGTGTTCCGGCGCCGTCCGACCCTGGCGCCGGCCGACTGGATCGTGGTGGCCTGGCGCGCCTTGAAGATGTGATCGATGTTCGCAGAGCTATCCGTATCGGCTAAGATAGCGGATTCGCCTCAGCAATCAGCAACAAAACAAACAATACATGTCCCCCGACGAATACTGCCAGCAAAAGACGGTCCAAAGCGGCTCCAGCTTCTACTACAGCTTCCTGTTCCTGCCGCCGGAGCGCCGCCGCGCGATCACCGCGCTGTACGCCTTCTGCCGCGAGGTCGACGACACCGTCGACGAAACTTCCGACGCGTCGGTCGCGCGCATCAAGCTGGCCTGGTGGCGCACCGAAGTCTCGACCATGTACAAGGGCTCGCCGACGCATCCGGTGACCCAGGCGCTGCAGCCGCACGTCGCGACCTACAAGCTGGAAGAACAGCACCTGCAGGCCATCATCGACGGCATGGAGATGGACCTCGACCAGAGCCGCTACCTCGACTTCGCCGGCCTGCAGAAGTACTGCTGGCGGGTGGCCGGCGTGGTCGGCATCCTGTCGGCCAGCATCTTCGGCTACACCAGGCCGGAGACCCTGGCCTATGCCGAGAAGCTCGGCCTGGCCTTCCAGCTGACCAACATCATCCGCGACGTCGGCGACGATGCGCGCAAGGGCCGCATCTACATCCCGGTCAACGAGCTGCAGCAGTTCAACGTGACCGCCGCCGACATCCTCAACTTCCGCCACAGCGAGAAGTTCGAGGCCCTGATGCGCTTCCAGAATGAACGCGCCCAGCGCACCTACGACGAGGCCCTGGCCCTGCTGCCGAAAGAAGACCGGCGCGCCCAGCGCCCCGGCCTGATGATGGCCGCCATCTACCGTACCCTGCTCGACGAGATCGCGCGCGACAACTTCCAGGTGCTGAACCAGCGCATCTCGCTCACGCCGCTGCGCAAGCTGTGGCTGGCCTGGAAGACCTATGTCCGCACCTGACAGCAGCGGCCTGCGGGTCGCCGTGGCCGGCGGCGGCTGGGCCGGCTGCGCCGCCGCGGTCGAACTGGCGGCCGGCGGCGCCCGGGTCACCCTGGTGGAAAGCGCGCGCAGCCTCGGCGGCCGCGCGCGCGGCGTCGAGGTGGGGGGAAAGATGCTCGACAACGGCCAGCACATCCTGCTGGGCGCCTACGGCGAAACCCTGCGCCAGCTGGCGCGGGTCGGCATCGATCCGGACCAGGCCCTGCTGCGCCTGCCCGTGCAGATGCGCTATCCCGAGGGCAGCGGCGGCATGGACTTCGTCGCTCCGCGCTGGCCGGCGCCGCTGCACCTGCTTAGCGCCCTGGTGCGCGCCAAGGGACTGGCGCGCGCCGACAAGCTGGCCCTGGCCCGCTTCACCACAGCGGCGCGCACGATGGGCTGGGTGCTCTACAACGATTGCACCGTCAACGAACTGCTCGAGCGCTTCGACCAGACCCCGCGCCTGAACCGCTTGCTGTGGCATCCGCTGTGCATCGCCGCGCTCAACACGCCGCCGGAACGGGCCTCGGCCAAGGTGTTCCTGGCGGTGCTGCGCGACAGCCTGGGCGCGAAGCGGCGCGCAGCCTCGGACATGCTGCTGCCGCGCATGGACATGGGCGCCCTGTTCCCGCAGGCGGCGGCGCGCTTCGTCGAGCAGCATGGCGGCGAAGTCCGCCTGGGCTGCAAACTCGCGGCCGCCGCGCCCACCGACAGCGGCTGGCGGCTCAGCCTGAGCGGCGGCGATGCCGATTTCGACGCCCTGGTGCTGGCCACGCCCGCCACCCAGTCCGCCGCCATCCTGGCGCCGCACGCGCAGGACGTGGCCGCGCAGCTGGCTGCGCTGGCCTACGAGCCGATCGCGACCTGCTATCTGCAGTACGACCCGTCGGTGCGCCTCGACCTGCCCTTCTACGCCCTGCTCGACGATCCGGCGCAGGGGCGCTGGGGCCAGTTCGCCTTCGACCGCGGCCAGCTCGATGCCACCCAGGCGGGCCTGCTGGCGGTGGTGGTCAGCGCCGCCGCCGAGGCGGCAGGGTTTGAGCAGGGGGCGCTCGGCAAGATGATCGCGGCCCAGCTGGCCCACGACCTGCGCCGCCCCGATTTGGGCGCGCCGCAGTGGACCCGGGTGATCACCGAGAAGCGCGCGACCTTTTCCTGCACCCCGGGACTGCTTCGCCCCGGCAATGAAACACCCCTGCCCGGCGTGGTGCTGGCGGGCGACTACACGGCCGGCGACTACCCGGCGACGCTCGAGACCGCCGTGCAGAGCGGCGTGGCGGCCGCCACGCTTATCCGTGCCTACGGCAAGCTGCCCCCAGAAAAACGCAGACTGTCGCACACCGATGGCGGCCAGGAACCGACTTCCGTAAAGTAGCAGCATCGAAACAGGCCTTGCGGAATGAACAAGATCATGAACAAGATGAGCAACTTCGAACTCGGTGTGCGCGCCCTCGCCCTGGTGGCCGTCGTGGCCTTCAGCACCGCCGTGCTGGTCGAGCCCGAACTCATCGGCGGCAGCAAACGGGACACCGCACTGGCGATCGGCGCGATCCCGGCGCTCAGCCACCACTGATATCCACCACTGATCGGAACGGCTCAACATGGGCAAACTGGAATACCTCGACGCGCTCAAGCGGGCCCTGGGCGGCCTGCCGCCGGAGATCCAGGCCAAGACCCTGGCCTGGTATGAACAGCGCTTCGTGGACGGCGTGGCCGCCGGCCGCAGCGAGGCCAGCATCGCCGAAGAACTCGACGACCCACGCAGAATCGCGGTGACGCTGCGCGCCAACGCCCACATGGACGCGTTCAAGGAAAAGAAGTCCCCTGCCAACGCCGTGCGCATGCTGGTCGCCGGCGTTGGCTTGCTGGTCTTTAACCTGTTCATGGCGATCCCGGCGGCCGTGTACGCCTCGCTGCTGGTCGCGGTCTACGGCACCGCGCTCGGTTTCTACGTGTCGGGCATCGCGATCACCGCGAGCGGCCTGGCCGGCGCCAATGAGCTGGTGCTGAACAATCCGCTGCACCGGATCGAAGTCATGGCCGACGGCGAGCGCCGCGAAACGGTCGAGAACAGCCGCACCCGGGTCTCGATCGGCAAGCAGGGCATTCACGTCTACGAGGACGAGCCGGAGGAGGACAGCGCTGTGGCCGACGACCCGGCCGAGGTGGCCAGGTCCTCGATCGTCATCCGCCGCGCCGAGAAGGTGGCCGACGCCGGCATCCGGATCAGCACCGACATGGACGGCGAATCGCGCACCACCCAGACCCTGGTCGGCTTCGCCATGGTCCTTGGCGGGATCCTGCTGTTCCTGCTGTCGCTGGTGATCACCAAGTACACCTTCATCGGCCTGAAGCGCTACGTCAGGATGAACCTGTCGCTTCTGCGGGGAGCCTGATCATGCGCGCATTGCTGAAAGTCGGATTCAGCCTCCTGATGCTGGCCTTCGTCCTGATCGGCCTGAGCTATGCGGCGCTGCGCGCCAACGGCGTGGCCGCGGCCAGCGAGGGCCGCCAGGTGAGCAGCGAGAAGCGCGAGGTGCCGGCCGCAATCAAGGCGATCGACCTGGATGGACCGATCGACCTGAACGTGCGCTACGGTGCGGCGCCCTCGCTCGAGGTGCGCGGCGAGGCGCGCCTGCTCAACAACGTCGACGTGAATGCCGACGGCGAGGTCCTGCACATCGGCCTGCGCGGCATGGTGCTGGGCCACCGCCGCCCGCTGCAGGTGGAACTGGTGCTTCCGCGCCTGGACAGCGTCAAGATCGACGGCAGCGGCGACAGCAGCGTCAACGGCTTCTCGGGCGAACGGATCGAAGCGCGCATGCAGGGTTCCGGCAGCCTGCGCTTCAACGGGCGCTTCCGCCAGGTCGACGCGGCCCTGAGCGGTAGCGGCGAACTGGACCTGAATGCGGGCCCAAGCATCGAGCGCTTCGACGCCGTGCTGACCGGTTCCGGCCACCTGACCATCGTCGGCGGCACCCGCGAACTGCATGCCAATGCCAGCGGTTCCGGCGAACTCGATGCGCGCCACCTGCGCGCCGAGAAGGTCGAGGTGAGCCAGACCGGCTCGGGCCGCAGCACGGTGCATGCGCGCCACAGCGTCGCGGCCTCGATCTCGGGCAGCGGCGACATCGAAGTGACCGGCAATCCGGCCGAGCGCAGCGTCAGCCGCAGCGGCAGCGGCTCGGTGACCTTCAGCGAGTAAGGCCGAGCCAGGCGAGCGCGTCGCCCCCGGCGGCGCGTCCGCTGCCGAAGCAGGCGGTGAGCAGGTAGCCGCCGGTCGGCGCTTCCCAGTCGAGCATTTCTCCCGCCACGAACACACCCGGCAGCGCGCGCAGCATCGCGCTGTTCCCGTCCAGCGCCTCGAAACGCACCCCGCCCGCGCTGCTGATCGCCTCGTCGATCGGGCGCGGACGCACCAGTACGAGCGGCAAGGCCTTGAGCGCCCGCGCCACCCTGCCCGGGTCGGCATACGCCTGCTTCGACAGGCATTCGTGCAGCAGGCCGGCTTTCACGCCCTTGATCCCGAGGCGCCCCTGCAGGTGGCTCGACATCGAGCGCGAGCCGCGCGGATGCTCGACTTCCGCCAGCACGCGCGCCTCGTCGAGATCGGGCAGCAGGTCGAGCCAGATGGTGGTGCTGCCTTCGGCCGCGATCTGGTCGCGCAGTAGCGCCGAGACGGCGTACACCAGGCTGCCCTCGATACCGGACTCGGTCACGACGAACTGCCCCTGGCGCTTTTCCAGGGCGCCCCCTGCGCCGCGCCAGGCGATCGCCACGGTCGTCAGCGGCGCGCCCGCATGTTTTTCCCTGAAGTGCGCGCTCCAGTCGACGTCGAAGCCGCAGTTGGACGGGACCAGGGGCGCCACCCCGACGCCGCGTTCCGCCAGCAGCGGCACCCAGGCGCCGTCGGAGCCGAGCCGCGCCCAGCTGGCGCCGCCCAGGGCGAGCACGGTGGCGTCGGCCTCTAACAGGATCTCGCCGTCCGGGGTGGCCATGCGCAGGCGGCCGTCCTGCCAGCCCAGCCAGCGGTGCCGCATGTGGAAGCGCACGCCCGTTTCGCGCAGCCGGTGCAGCCAGGCGCGCAGCAGCGGCGCGGCCTTCATCTCGAGCGGGAACACGCGTCCGGAGCTGCCGACGAAGGTGTCGATGCCGAGTCCATGGATCCAGTCGCGCACCGCCTGCGGGTCGAAGCCGTCCAGCCAGCGCCCGACTTCGCGCTCGCGCTCGCGGTAGCGGCTGCGGAAGGCCGGCAGCGGCTCCGAATGGGTGATGTTCATGCCGCCCTTCCCGGCCAGCAGGAACTTGCGGCCGCTCGAGGGCATCGCATCGTAGACGTCGACCTGCACCCCGCCCGCGGCCAGGGTTTCGGCGGCCATCAGGCCGGCGGGACCGGCGCCGATCACGGCGACGCGTTTGCTTGGATTGGGCGGCTGGTTCATCGGCGATATCGGGGAGGAGCGAAGGAGCGGCATTGTAGTCGAGTTTGCGCCTCGCATAAAATGCGGGAGTCGATGTAAAGGGGGCTTGACATGTCAAGTTCGCTTGACTACGATGTAAAGCATACTTTACTTTGCGGAGGATGTCATGCATGAGAAGCGGGTTGGAAAAGTCTACGTCCGCGAACTGATGGGCGCACTGGGGCTGTACATGGTCCTGCTGTTCGCCGCGATCCGCTGGGGCCGGCCGATGGAAGACGGCCTGGCGCGCACGCTGGTGCTGCTGTCGCCGATGATCGGCTTCTGCGCCGCCCTGTGGGTGATCGCGCGCCACTTCGGCCGGATCGACGAATACCTGCGTATGCGGCTGCTGGAAAACGTCGCCCTGGCCGCCGCCATCACCGCCGGGCTGACGTTCAGCTATGGCTTCCTGGAGACGGCCGGCTACCCGAAGCTGTCCATGTTTACCGTGTGGTGCGTGCTGTGCGGCGCCACCGTCCTGGTCCAGCTGCTGCGTAAACTGCTCGACCGATGAACAACCATATCCGAACCCTGCGTGCCGAGCGCGGCTGGAGCCAGGCCGAGCTGGCCGACCTGCTCGACGTTTCGCGCCAGAGCGTGAACGCGATCGAGACCGGCCGCTACGACCCCAGCCTGCCGCTGGCCTTCGCGATTGCCAGGCTGTTTCAACTACCGATCGAATCGATCTTCATTCCAGACCAGGAGTCAGCATGAAAGCATCCCTGTTGTTCGCACTACTCGTCGGCCTGGCCGGCGCCACCCTTGTTCCCGGCGCCGCGGCGCAGGGGCCGGCGGCCGCCGAGGCGCCGAACCGCTTCGCCGCCCAGCCCACGCCCGCCGAACGCTTCGAGATCAAGGGCATGCTGGTCGAGCGCCACGGCAGCGGCCCGCGGCCGCTGGTGCTGGTGCCGGGACTGTCCAGCGGCGGCTGGGTGTGGGGGCAGATGGTGCGCGATTTCGCCCCCGGCCACAGCATCTACGTCGTGACCCTGCCCGGCTTCGACGGCCGCCCCGCGGTGGACGGCGACCCCTTCGATGCGGCCAAAGGCGCACTCGCCGAGCTGATCACGTCACGCAAGCTGTCCAAGCCCGTCGTGATCGGCCACAGCCTGGGAGCCACGCTGGCGCTCGCGCTGGCCCAGGACCTGCCCCAGCAGGTGGGTGGCGTGGTTGCCATCGACGGCCTGCCGGTATTCCCGCGCACCGAAGACATGCCGCCGGAGCAGCGCGCTGCGATGGCGGAGGGCACGCGCAAGCAGATGCTGGCGGTCACCGGCCCCGCCTTCGTCGCGCAGCAGCACCAGTACATGCGCGCCATCGGCATGGTCGACATCGGCAAGGCCATTGACGCGGCCAGGCTCACCGCGCGCAGCGATCCCGCTGCCGTCGCCGCCTGGGTCGGCGCGGTGCTGGCGCGCGACCTGCGGCCCGGCCTGGCGAATCTGAAGGCCCCGGTGCTGGTGCTGGTGCCCGATTACGCGCCGGACGCCGTGGTGCTGAATAACATCACCATCGCCGACAAGCTGGCGTATTATCGGGAGCTGATGAGCGGCACCCCGCGCCTGGAGGTCGAAGCCATCGACAAGGCGCGCCACTTCGCGATGGTCGACCAGCCCGAAGCCGTGGCCGATGCAGTCCGCCGTTTCCTCAAACACCTGTGAACACGAAGGAGAACCTGATGCAAAAGCTGATCTACTGGAGCGGACAATACCTGCTGGCGGCCGGCTCGATGTTCGCCCTGCTGGTCTCGATCGACGTGTTCCTGCACGGCGAGGCATTCGAGACCGGCTGGCGCGAATCGCTGGCCTGGTCGCTGATGGCGTCCGCCATCTTCATCGGTTCGCGCTACTACCGGGCAGACCGCGGGGCGAGCTGCGCGATGTGCAGCCATCCGGACACGAAGCCCTGATTCGACATCCTCCAAGCTGCATCAAGGCGGCGCCGGGACGGTAAAGCCATACTGCCGCCCTGGCGTATGCATGCATTTGTCATATCCATAAGATTCTGCTTGACAATACATGTAACAGGAATATTCTTGTACCCGCTACAACGAACGATGGCGCCCGCTCGACGAGGTCGGCCACGATTCGCCAAGGCAGTCCGTTTCAACATCTTGGAGGATGTGTATGTCGGTAATGACAAGGGCAGCAATGTCCCGTAGGACGATGCTGGGCGCAATCGCGTCCAGCCCACTCTGGATGCAGTCCGCATGGGCGCAGCCAAACCTGAAGATCTCCCACCAGTTCCCGCGCGCCAGCCTGGCCGAAGGCGATTTCCGTGACCGCTTGTGCCGCATGTTCGCGGCCAACGTCGAACGGCGCACCCGCGGCAGCCTGAAGTTCTCGATCCACCCAAGCGCAAGCCTGATGGCCCCCGGTGCCCAGATCGGCGCCCTGCGCAGCGGCGGCCTCGACATGGCGCTGGTGCCGCTGTCCTATGCCGGCGCCGAGGCGCCGGAGGCCAACATCGGCCTGATGCCGGGCCTGGTCACCTCGTACGAGCAGGGCTATGCCTGGAAGAATGCGCCGGTCGGCCGCGAACTGACCCGCATCCTGAACGACCAGGGCCTGGTGGTGGTCAGCTGGATCTGGCAGGCCGGCGGCGTAGCCTCGCGCGGCAAGCCGATCGTGCATCCGGAAGACGTCGGCGGCCTGAAGGTCCGCGGCGGTTCGCCGGAAATGGACCGCCTGCTGCTCGACGCCGGCGCCACCGTGGCCAACATGCCGTCCAACGAGATCCCGGCCGCCATGCGCGACGGCAGGCTGGACGCGGCACTGACCTCCTCGACCTCACTGATCTCGTTCCGCCTGCAGGAATCGGCGCGCGCCCTGACCACGGCGCGCGGCGGCGCCTACTGGTTCATGTTCGAGCCCTTGATGATGTCGCGCACCGTGTTCGACCGCCTCACCAAGCAGCAGCAGGCGGCGGTGATGGCCGTAGGCGCCGAACTGGAAGCCTTCGCCCTCAAGGCCGCGCGTGCGGACGACGCCGCGGTGGCATCGGTGTACGCCAAGAGCGGCGCCCAGATCGTCGACCTGAATGCGGAAGCGCTGCGCAAGTGGCAGGCGGTGGCGCGCACCAATGCATGGCGCGAGTATGCCGAGCGCAGTGCGAACTGCGCCAGGCTGCTGGCGCTGGCGGAACAGTCGATCGCGATGATCTGACGTTTCAAACGGCTGGGCGGCTACATCGCCCGGCCTACCCGCCCGTCACGGGCGGGAAGAATGCCACTTCGGCGCCATCCGCTACCACCGTGTCCGGTCCGCACATCACCTGCTGGTGGGCCGTGCGCACCGCCCGCTCCGGTCCCAATGCCTCGGCCCACACGCCGCCGCGCGCAGTCAGGTGCGCGCGCACCGCGCCCACGGTCGCCACGCCCTCCGGCAGCTCCAGGCTTTCCTGAGCGGTGCCGAGCTGCTCGCGCACCGACGCAAAATACCGCAATGTGATCTTCATGTGCATCCTAATGCTGCAGTTCGGCGAAGGGGATGAAACGTACCAGGTCGCCTTCGAGAATCGCCTGGCCTGGCGGATTGTCCACCAGTCCATCACCCCAGACGGTCGAGGTCAGCACGCCCGAGCCCTGGTTGGGGAACAGGTCGAGGCCGCCGGCCGCGCTCACGCGCACGCGCAGGAACTCGTTGCGGCGGTCGCCCTTCGGCAGGGTGAAGTCGGCGCGCATGGTGTATCCGCGCGGTTCCACCGGGCCGCTCACGCCCTGCAGGCGCAGCAGGAAGGGCCGCACGAACAGCAGGAAGGTGATGAAGCTCGATACCGGATTGCCGGGCAGGCCGATGAAGAAGCAAGCAGCTCCAGTGGAGCTGCTTGCGAGCCCGCCTTCTCGGCGGACTTCGCCGAAGGCCAGCGGCTTGCCCGGCTTGACGGCGATCTGCCACATGTTCAGCCGCCCTTCCGCTTCCACCGCCGGCTTGATGTGGTCTTCCTCGCCCACCGACACGCCGCCCGAGGTGATAATCAGGTCATGCTCGCGGGCCGCCTCGCGCAGGGTGGCGCGGGTGGCGTCCAGCGAATCCGGCACGATGCCGTAGTCGGTGAAGGCGCAGCCGAAGTTCTCCAGCAGGCCACGCAGGGTAAAGCGGTTGGAGTTGTAGATGGCGCCCGGCTGCAAGGGCTCGCCCGGCATGGCCAGCTCGTCGCCGGTAAAGAACACCGCGACCCGCACGCGGCGCAGTACCGGCAGCCGGGCCAGGCCGACCGAGGCGGCCAGGCCGAGTTCCTGGCTGCGCAGGCGGGTGCCGGCCGGCAGGATCACGGCGCCGGCGGCGACATCCTCGCCGGTACGGCGGATCCACTCCCCCGGACGCGGCGCGTGGCGCACCGTGACGCTGTCGCCCACCGCCTCGCACTGCTCCTGCATGACGACGGCGTCGGCGCCGGGCGGGATCAGGGCGCCGGTGAAGATACGGGCGGCGCTGCCGGCCTCCAGCGGCTCGCCGACGCTGCCGGCGGGGATGCGCTGGGTCACGCGCAGGGTCGCGCTGCCGCTCTCGCAGTCAAGCGCGCGCACCGCGTAGCCGTCCATCTGGGTGTTATCGGCGGAAGGGACGTCGATGGTCGCGAGCTGGTCTTCGGCGAGCACGCGGCCATTCGCCTCGAGGGTCGGCACCGTCTCGCTGTCGACCACCGGACGCACCGCGTCGAGCAGCTGGCCCAGGGCCTCGCGCACGGACAGCATGGGCGGCTTCATGTCACAAGCCCGTGTGCTGGGCGATGTAGGCTTTCATCGCCTCCACGCTCGGCTGCATGACGACGAAGCGTTGCGGCAGCGACTCGATGTCCTCGAAGCCGGCCGGGCGCTCGGCATCCTGGCCCAGCGCTTCCAGGATGGTCTCGTTGAATTTCGCGGCCAGCGCGGTTTCGAGCACGATCATCGGCACGCCGGGCTGCATGTGTTCGCGCGCGACCTTGATGCCGTCGGCCGTGTGGGTATCGATGGTGATGTCGTAGTCGTCCGCCACGTCGCGGATGGTCGCGAGACGGTCGGCGTGGGTCGATTTGCCGGAGGCGAAACCGTACTGGCCGACCAGCTTCCATTCGTCGCCGTCGCTGCCGGGACCGCCAGACAGGTCGAAGCCGCCATGGGTGTCGACCTTGCGGAACAAGGCGTGGGTGCGCTCGGCGTCGCGGCCCACCAGTTCGTACACGAAGCGCTCGAAGTTGGACGCCTTCGAGATGTCCATCGAGGGGCTGCTGGTGTGGAAGGTCTCGGCGGGCTTGCGCACGCGGTATACGCCGGTGCGGAAGAATTCGTCGAGCACGTCGTTCTCGTTGGTGGCGGCAACCAGCTTGTCGATCGGCAGGCCCATCATGCGGGCGATGTGGCCGGCGCAGATATTGCCGAAGTTCCCCGACGGGACGGTGAACGAGACTTTCTGATCGTTGCTGGTGGTCGCTCCAAGATAGCCCCGGAAGTAGTACACCACTTGGGCCACCACGCGCGCCCAGTTGATCGAGTTGACGGTGCCGATCTTGTGGCGCGCCTTGAAGGACAGGTCGTTGGACACCGCCTTGACCATGTCCTGGCAGTCGTCGAACACGCCTTCGACGGCGATGTTGAAGATGTTCGGGTCCTGCAGGCTGAACATCTGCGCGGTCTGGAAGGCGCTCATCTTCTTGTGCGGGGACAGCATGAACACGCGCACGCCGCGCTTGCCGCGCATCGCATACTCGGCGGCGCTGCCGGTGTCGCCCGAGGTGGCCCCGAAAATGTTCAGTTCGTCGTTGTTCTTCGCCAGCGCATACTCGAACAGGTTGCCGAGCAGCTGCATGGCCATGTCCTTGAAGGCCAGGGTCGGGCCGTTCGACAGGGCCTGCAGCAACAGCTTGCCGCCTGCGGCGTCCTCCAGCACGCGCAGCGGGGTGATGTCGGCCGCTGCTTCGCCTGCGCGTGCGTTGCGATAGACCTCGGGAGTGTAAGTTTTCGCGGTCAGGGCGCGCAGGTCGGCGTCGGGGATGTCGGTGGCGAACTTGCGCAGGATTTCATAGGCGAGTTCGGCGTAGGAGAGCGTGCGCCAGGCGTTCAGTTCCTCGCCGGTGACCTGCGGGTATTCTTCGGGAAGGTACAGACCGCCGTCCGGGGCGAGGCCCGCAAGCAGGATGTCGGAAAAGCGCTGGGGATTGCGGGCTGCGGACGCGCTGGTCGCGCGGGTGGAGACGTAATGCATACGGGTCGGGATCCGGTTGGGGCCAAAGTTGAACTTTTATTATAGCGCCCCAGCGCTTCGTATGCTGTGCTGCAAAAAAAACGGGCCGCGCCTGCGCGCGGCCCCGGTTCCGCCCTGCTTCAGCAGGCCGCGTGATTCACTGTCACCACGTGCACCGCGAGTCCACCCAGCGAAGTCTCCTTGTACTTCACCTGCATGTCCGCGCCGGTCTGGCGCATGGTTTCGATCACGTTGTCCAAGCTGACGAAGTGGGTGCCGTCGCCCTTCAGGGCCAGCGAGGCCGCGGTGATCGCCTTGATCGCCCCCATGCCGTTGCGCTCGATGCAGGGAATCTGCACCAGCCCGCCGATCGGGTCGCAAGTCATGCCGAGGTGGTGCTCGATGCCGATCTCCGCCGCGTTCTCGATGCGCTCGTTGGAGCCGTCCAGGGCCGCGACCAGGCCGGCCGCCGCCATCGCGCAGGCCACGCCGACCTCGCCCTGGCAGCCGATCTCGGCGCCCGAGATCGAGGCGTTCTTCTTGCACAGCATGCCGATCGCGGCGGACGTGAGCAGGAAATCGCGGATGCCCTTGACCGGGTCGCTCGGGCGGCAGTCTTCGGCGTAGTAGCGCAGCACCGCCGGGATGATGCCGGCCGCGCCGTTGGTCGGGGCGGTCACGACACGGCCGCCGGCCGCGTTTTCTTCGTTGACCGCCATCGCGTACAGGGTCACGTGGTGCGTCGCATCATGCGGCAGCTCGTTGACGCGTTTACCTTCCGTGCAATGCGCCTGCTTCCACAGCTTGGCCGCGCGGCGCTTGACGTTCAGGCCGCCCGGCAGCTGGCCTTCGGTGACCAGGCCGTGGGCGATACAGTCGCGCATGGTTTCCCAGATGCGGTCCAGGCCCGCGTCCAGATCGCTCTCGCTCATGCGCACCAGTTCGTTCGCGCGCAGCATGTGCGGAATCGACAGGCCGTGTTCCCTGCCCTGCGCCAGCAGCTCGCTCATGGTGCTGAAGGGGAAAGGCACCTGCCTTGACGCGGGCTCTTCCCCGCGGTTCTGGCTTTCGCCCGCCGCGGTGATGAAGCCGCCGCCCACCGAGTAATAAATGCGCTCGATGATGCTGCCGTCAAGCAGCTTGAGCACGAACTTCATGCCGTTCGGGTGTTCCGGCAAGGTCGACTGCTTGTGCCACACCAGGCCGGTGGCGTACTGGAACGGCACTTCCTTCTCGCCCAGCAGTGTCAAGACGCCGTCCATCTCGGCTTCGGCCAGCTTGTCCTCGACGGTATCCGGATCGATGCCTTGCGGGGTCTCGCCCATCAGGCCCAGGATCACGGCCTTGTCGGTGGCGTGGCCGACGCCGGTCAAGGCCAGCGAACCGTACAGGTGCGCTTCGACGCCCACTGCCTGCTCGAGCGAACCGCATTCCAGCAAGAAGCGGCGTGCTGCCACCATCGGCCCCACCGTGTGGGAGCTCGACGGCCCGATACCGATCTTGAACAGATCAAAAACACTCATGTCCATCGTTGTCTCGACTCTTCAGTTTTTTATTATTGTGTTATGGGTGAAGCGACTCAGGCCGTGATGCCCACGTCGATGTTCTTCAGCATGCTCTCGACCATCTCATCCACGCCAATGCGCGCCTTCCAGCCCCAATCGAGGGTCGCGCGGCTGTCGTCCAGGCTCTTCGGCCAGGTATCGGCGATCTGCTGGCGGCTGTCCGGCTTGTAGGCGATCTCGAAGCCCGGGACCGCTTTCTGGATGGCGGCGGCCAGTTCGCGCGGGTTGAAGGACACGCCCGCCACATTGTACGAGGAACGGATCGCGACTTTCTCGCTCGGTGCGTCCATCAGCTCGATGGTCGCACGAATCGCGTCCGGCATGTAGATCATCGGCAGCGTGGTTTCCGGCCCCAGGAAGCATTCGTAGGTCTCGCCCTTGAGCGCCGAATGGAAGATGGCGATCGCGTAGTCGGTGGTGCCGCCGCCCGGGGGCGACTTGAAGCTGATGATTCCGGGATAGCGGATCGAGCGCACGTCCACGCCGTACTTGCTGTGGTAGTACTCGCACAGGCGCTCGCCGGCCAGCTTGCTGATGCCGTAGATCGTGGTCGGGTCCATGACCGTGTACTGCGCCGTGTTCTCGGCCGGGGTGTTCGGACCGAAGGCGGCGATCGAGGACGGCCAGAACACCTTCAGCGGCTTGCCCGCTTCACCGCGCTCGCGCGCCACTTCCAGGATGTTCAGCAGGCCGTCCATGTTCAGCGTCCAGGCCTTGAGCGGCGCCTTTTCGCCGGTGGCGGACAGCAGCGCCGCCAGCTGGTAGACCTGGGTGATGCCTTCCTGCTCGATCAGCCCGGCCAGGCGCTCGCGGTCCAGCACGTCGAGCTGGGTGTAGCGCGCGGCGCCGTAGATGTTGGTGCTGCCGATGTCCGAGGCGATCACCTTGTCCGGGCCGTGCTGTTCGGCCAGGGCGGTGACCAGCTCGCTGCCGATCTGGCCGTTGGCGCCGATGATGAGGATGCGTTCCATGTTGTTCCGATCTAGATCTTAGTTATTCTTGAGGATGCCCAGCTCTTTGCCGGCCTGCTCGAAAGCCTTCAGCACGGTGTCGAGCTGCTCGCGGGTGTGGGCGGCCGACAGCTGGACGCGCACGCGCGCCTGGCCCATCGGCACCACCGGGTAGAAGAAGCCCGACAGCAGCACGCCCAGTTCGAACATGCGGGCCGCGAATTTCTGGGCGACCGGCGCTTCGAACAGCATGACCGGCACCACCGGGTGGGTGCCCGGCTTGATGGTGAAACCGATGCGCTCGATCTCCTTGCGGAAGTAGGCAGTGTTCTCATGCAGGCGGTCGCGCAGCTCGGTCGACTTCGAGATGCGGTCCAGCACCGCCAGACTAGCGCCGGCGATCATCGGCGCCAGGGTGTTCGAGAACAGGTAGGGACGCGACTTCTGGCGCAGGGTCTCGATCACTTCCTTGCGGCCCGAGGTGAAGCCGCCCATCGCGCCGCCCAGGGCCTTGCCCAGGGTGCCGGTGATGATGTCGATTCTACCCATCACGCCGCAGTGCTCGTGGGTGCCGCGGCCGGTCTTGCCCATGAAGCCCGAGGCGTGCGCTTCGTCGATCATGGTCAGGGCGCCGTACTTCTCGGCCAGCTCGACGATCTTGTCCAGCTGGGCGATGGTGCCGTCCATCGAGAACACGCCGTCGGTGACGATGATCTTGTGGCGCTTGCCTGCCTCGGTCGCGGCGACCAGCTGCTTTTCCAGGTCAGCCATGTCGTTGTTGGCGTAGCGGTAGCGCGCGGCCTTGCACAGGCGCACGCCGTCGATGATCGAGGCGTGGTTCAGGGCATCCGAGATGATCGCGTCGTTCTCGTCGAACAGCGGTTCGAACACGCCGCCGTTGGCGTCGAAAGCGGCCGCGTACAGGATGGTGTCTTCCGTGCCGAGGAACTCGGACAGCTTGGCTTCAAGTTCCTTGTGCACGGTCTGGGTGCCGCAGATGAAGCGCACCGAGGACAGGCCGTAGCCGTACTTTTCCAGCGCGGCCGCAGCGGCCTGGGAGGTCTGCTCGTCGCCGGACAGGCCGAGGTAGTTGTTGGCGCACATATTGATGAGCGTGCGGCCGTCCTGGGACACGACTTCCGAACCCTGGCGCGAGGCGATCACGCGTTCCGGCTTGAACAGGCCGTCGCTGCGCAGCGTCTCGAGTTTCGATTGCAGGCCGCTATAGAATGCTTGATCGCTCATGGTGTCCCTACTCCCTGGTTTGATCCGGCTTGACCGGTGGTTGGCGAATGTCGTATCGTTGGACCCGTTCGGTTCATGGAACCGAGTTCTGTATGTCGAACGAAAATTCAATATATTGAATCTTACCCCCAGCTAATGAACTTGGCAAGCCAAGCATAAGCATATTCAGGCAGTAATAAGTCAATGAGCAAAACTCTAACAAATAACGCTCCGCCCGAAGTTGGCGCCACGCTACAGCGCCTGCGCCTGGCCCGCGGCCTGACCCTGGAAGACCTGTCGCGCATCGCGGGGGTGTCGAAGTCGATGCTGTCCCAGATCGAGCGCGAGAAGGCCAATCCCACCATCGCCATCACCTGGCGGCTGGCCAATGCCCTGGGCGTGGAGATCGGCGAGCTGCTCTCTTCCGAAGTGCGCTCGGTGGACCTGATCCGCGTGGTCGACGCCCACGAGACCCCCACCCTGCCCGGCGCCCACGCCGGCTATTCGCTGCGCATCCTGGGACCAATGGACCTTGCGGGCAAGTACGAATGGTACGAGCTGACCCTGGCGCCCGGCGGCGAACTGAAGTCGCAGGCCCACGATCCGGGGACCAGCGAGCACCTGACCGTCATTACCGGGGCGGTCGAACTGGAGGTGGGGACGGAGAAGAAGAAGATCAAGCATGGGGGGACGGCGCGCTATCCGGCCGACCATGACCATGTGATCAGGAATGCGGGGAAGACCGAGGCGAAAGCCTTGCTGGTCGTGGTGCAGCGCTAGACCGGCGTATCAAAACAACAACGGCCGCCGGATCACTCCGAGCGGCCGTTGTTTTTACAGGTCAAGCGCAGCTTACTTGCTGCCGCCAACCGCCGTCGGCGCAGCCTCGCCCATCTTCAGTTCACGCGCCAGGAAGCCCCAGCGATCGGCCACTTCCTCGATCTGCTTGGTGGTCGGCTTGCCCGCGCCGTGCCCCGCCTTGGTCTCGATGCGGATCAGGATCGGCGCCGCGCCCGCCTGGGCAGCCTGGGCCGCCGCGGCGTACTTGAAGCTGTGCGCCGGCACCACGCGGTCATCGTGGTCGGCGGTGGTCACCATGGTCGCCGGGTAGCAGGTGCCGGGTTTCAGGTTGTGCAGCGGCGAGTACTTGACCAGGGCCTTGAACTCCTCCGGGTTCTCCGACGAGCCGTAGTCCGAGGTCCAGGCCCAGCCGATGGTGAACTTGTGGAAGCGCAGCATGTCCATCACGCCCACGGCCGGGATCGCCGCGCCGAACAGCTCCGGACGCTGGGTCATTGCCGCGCCCACCAGCAGGCCGCCGTTGGAGCCGCCGCCGATCGCCAGCTTGCTTGGTGAGGTCACCTTGTTGGCAACCAGCCATTCGGCCGCGCCGATGAAGTCGTCGAACACGTTCTGCTTCTGCAGCTTGGTGCCGGCCTGGTGCCAGGCTTCGCCGTATTCGCCGCCGCCGCGCAGGTTGGCCACCACGTAGACGCCGCCCATCTCCATCCAGGCCAGGTTGGCCGGCGAGAAGCCCGGCGTCATCGAGATATTGAAGCCGCCGTAGCCGTACAGGTAGGTCGGGTTCTGGCCGTCGAGCTTGATGCCCTTCTTCGAGACGATGAACATCGGGACCTTGGTGCCATCCTTGCTGGTGAAGAACTGCTGGCGGGTCTCGTAATCAAGCGGGTTGAAGTCGACCTTCGGCTGGCGGAACACGGTGCTCTGGCCGGTTTTCAAGTTCAGGCGGTAGATCGTGGTCGGCGTGGTGAAGCCGGCGAACGAGTAGAAGGTCTCGGTCTCATTGCGCTTGCCCGACAGGCCGCCGACGGTACCGATGCCCGGCAGCTTGACTTCGCGCACCAGCTTGCCCTTCAGGTCGTGCACGCGCACGACGCTGCGCGCGTCCTTCAGGTACTCGAGCACCAGCTGGTTGTTGATGATGTCGGCGCCGGCCAGGGTGTCGGCGCTTTCGGCGACGATCTCTTTCCAGTTGTTTTCCGCCGGCTTGGTCACGTCGATCGCCACGATGCGCTTCTTCGGCGCGTTGCGGTCGGTGCTGAAGTAGAACACGCTGCCGATGTTGTCGATGAAGTCGTAGCCGGCGTCGAAGTTGTCGACCAGGTCGACCACCTTGGAATCCGGCTTGGACAGGTCCTTGTACGAGATGCGGTACTTGGGCGCCGTGCCCTTGGTGGTCGTGATGATCAGGTAGCGGCCGTCGTCGGTGGTGTGGCCGCCGAAGCCCCATTCCTTCTGGTCGGGACGGTCGTACACCAGCGTGTCGGCGCTCTGCAGGGTGCCGAGGCGGTGGTAGTACAGCTTCTGGAAGTAGTTCACGTCGGCCAGCTTGGTCGCTTCCTTCGGCTCGTCGTAGCGGCTGTAGAAGAAGCCCTTGCCGTCCTTGGTCCAGGCGGTGCTGGAGAACTTGACCCACTTGATGTGGTCTTCCAGGTCCTTGCCGGTCTCGACGTCGCGCACGCGGATCTCGTTCCAGTCGGAGCCCGATGCGGCGGTGCTGTAGGCCAGCAGCTTGCCGTCCGGGCTGACGGCGGCGCCGGCCAGGGCGACGGTGCCGTCGCTCGACATGGTATTCGGGTCGAGCAGCACGCGCGGGGTGTCGGTCAGGCTCTTCTGGGTGTACAGGACCGACTGGTTCTGCAGGCCGTCGTTGCGCGAATAGAAGTAGCGGCCGCCTTCCTTGCCCGGCACGCTGTAGCGCTCGTAGTTCCACAGCTTGGTCAGGCGCTCGCGGATCGCCGCACGCTGCGGGATCTGCGCCAGGTAAGCCTGGGTCACCTTGTTCTGCGCCGTTACCCACTCTTTGGTCTCGGCGCTGTTCGCATCCTCGAGCCAGCGGTAGGGATCGGCCACCGTGGTGCCGTGGTAGTTGTCGGTGTGATCGACCTTCTTCGAGACCGGGTAGGTCAGGGAGGGGCCGTTTGCGGGGCAGCTTTGTGCCAGCGCCGTATTGGCGCCGAAGGCCGCGGCCAGCAGGGCGACGAGCGTTGCGTGTCTCAGGGTCATGTCGTTCTCATGTTCGAGTTATTCATGGGGTCGGCTTGCGCCGACGGCCATCATAACGCGAATTGCCGGGCTCGCATATGCGGCGCCAGCCTGACAATACCGAGGGATCGCCGTCCTTACGAGGCCTGACGGGGCGGCGAAACGCGCCGCGCCGCGCGCACGCGGGTGGCCAGGGCGCGCGCCCAGGGTCCGCCGTTCGCCCCCAGGCGCCTGGCGACGCTACTGCGCGCGCGGCGCTCTTCTTCGCTGCCAGGGCGGCCGTCTTGGCCGCCACTGGCGGCCAAGACCATCCACATGTAGGCGCGCAGCGGGTCGCGCTCGACGCCGCGGCCGCTGTTGACCATGCCGCCCAGGTTGTACTGGGCCAGCGCATGGCCCTGCTCGGCCGCCTGCCGGTACCAGTAGCTGGCCAGGGTGTCGTCGTGCGGCACGCCCTGGCCGTTGGCATACAGGACCCCGAGGTTGTTCTGGGCGCTGGCGTCGCCCTGCTGGGCCGCACGCCGGTACCACTCGGCGGCGCGCGCCTCGTCGCGCGGCACCCCCTCGCCCTTGGCGTACATGACCCCGAGGCTGAACTGGGCATTGGCCGCGCCCTGCTCGGCGGCCTGCAGGTAATAGTCGAGCGCGCGGGACGGATCGGGCCGGGTGCCGCGCCCCGTGGCATACATGACGCCGGCACAGTACTGGGCCTGCACGTGTCCGCGCGCGGCCGCGCGCAGGAAGCATTCCAGCGCCCGCTCGTCGCCGCCGCTGCCGTGGCCGGCCGCCAGCAGCGTGCCGAGCCCGTAGTGCGCCTCGGCGTCGTCCTGCCCGGCTGCCCGCTCGAGCCAGGCGATGGCGCGCGCCGGGTCTTTCGGCACGCCCTGGCCGTTGGCATAGGCCAGGCCGAGGAAGCGCTGCGCCACCGTGATGCCTCCTGCCGCCGCTTCGCGGAACCAGCACACGGCCTGCGCATCGTCGGCCTCGACACCGTCGCCGCGGCGGTACATCAGCGCGAGACTGAGCTGGGCCTGGCCGTGCCCCTGGCGCGCGGCCTTGCGGAACCAGGCCATCGCCAGCGGATGGCTGACCGGCGCACCCAGCCCCTGGAGGTAGCATTCGCCCAGCAGGTTCTGGGAGCTGGCCAGGCCCTGCTCCGCAGCCCGGTAGAACCAGCCGAAGGCGAGCTCGTGCGACTGCGGGACGCCGCGTCCCTTGCGGAAGAGCTGGCCCAGGTTCTGCTGGGCGGCGGGATCGCCCTGGGCGGCGGCGCGTCCGAACCACAGCGCGGCGAGCTCGTCGCTGCGCGGTCCGCCGCGGCCGTTGCAGTACATGGCGCCGAGGTGGTTCTGCGCGGTGGCCAGGCCCTGGCGGGCCGCGCGCTGCATCCATTCGAGCGCGCGCACGTCGTCGCGCTCGACGGCATCGCCGTGCTTGTAGAGCAGGCCGAGGTTGAACTGTGCGTAAGGATCGCCGCGCTCGGCGGCGGGCAGGAACCACTGGAAGACTTCGTGTCCCTCGCGGGCGTCGTTCTGGCGATTCATCCCTACCCCCTTCGGCCTTCCGGGCCGTTCAACAAAGCGGGTTTGGAGAATCACCCGCCGTTGTTAAAATTTTAAGGATAGCGACCCTCGCGTGATTTGCGTCCGCACAATCGTGGGAATGCCACATGCATGCGCGGACGTGGTAGTAAGCGATCGGTACTGGCCTCAGGCGGCGCCGCGCTCGCGCTCGAGGCTGGCGTATTTGTCCAGGAAGACGGGGACCTTGGCGGCGGCCAGCTTGTTCACCGAGACCAGCAGGTCCGGCGCCACCCGCTGCAGGCCATGCGTGCTGCCGAGGTGGCGCGCGGCGTGCAGCAGCACGTGGGCCGCCACCTCCGCGTCGGCCTCGGCCCGGTGGGCCGCCCCTTTGAACTGGATGCCGAGGCGGCTCGAAAGGTTGCCGAGCTTGTAGCTGGGCAGGCCCGGGAACAGGCGGCGCGACAGCTTCAGCGAGCACACCAGGCCGCAGTGGCCGGTCGGGCGGCCGATGCGCCAGCCCTCGGCCTTCAGGAACTTCTCGTCGAAGCTGGCGTTGTGGGCCGACAGGGTGTCGCCGCCGATGAAGTCGAGCAGCTCGGCCACCACCTTCTGGCTGGGCGGCGCGGTGTCGACCATGTCCTGGGTGATCCCGGTGAGCTGGGTGATGAAGGACGGGATGCGCACGCCGCAGTTCACCAGCGAGACGTAGCGCTCGCGGATCTCGCCGCCGACGATGCGCAGCGCGGCCACTTCGGTGATGCGGTCGCCCATTTCCGGCGACAGACCGGTGGTCTCGAAGTCGAGCATCACGATCGGGCGTTCAAACACACTCATATTCCGTCCTCCTGTTATCGCTGTTAACCATACTTGCGCAGCGCGTCGAGCGCCAGGCCGGCGCCGATGCTGCCGAACAGGTCGCCCTCGACCTTGCGTGCGCGCGGCACCAGCACCGCGATCCGTTCGCGCAGCAGCGACACGCCGCTCGAACCGCCGGTAAAGAAGACCGTGTCCACCGCATCCGGTTCCACGCCGGCATCAAGGAACAGACGCAGCACGGTGGCGCCGACGCTGTCGACCAGCTGGCCGATGGCGGCCTCGAAGCCTTCGCGCGTAACGGTCAGGGTTTCCGGCGGCGCCAGGCGGTCGAGGGCCAATGTGAGCGAGGGGCTGCCGGACAGGCCGATCTTGGCCGCTTCGACCTGGATCGCCAGCCAGTGGCCGGCGCGCTCGTCGATCAGCTTCTGCAGGCGCACCAGCTTGGCCGGCTCGGCCGCGTCGCGCACCAGGTCGGCCAGTTGGGCGACGCTCTTGCGCGTATAGGCCTGGTTGATGGTGTGCCAGGTCGCCAGGTTGAAGTAGTAGCTCGACGGGATCGCGGCGCCGGACAGCACGCTGCTGCCGTAACCGAGCAGCGGCATCACGCTCGCCAGGCTCAGGTACTTGTCGAAGTCGGTGCCGCCGATGTGCACGCCGCCGTTGGCGAGGATGTCGTCGCGCCGCTCGGTGCGACCGGCGCGCTCCGGGCCGAGGCGCACCAGCGAGAAGTCCGAGGTGCCGCCGCCGATGTCGGCGATCAGGACCAGTTCTTCGCGGTCGATCTGGGATTCGTAGTCGAAGGCGGCGGCGATCGGCTCGTACTGGAACGAGATGTCGCGGAAGCCGCTTGACCTGGCCACCTCCTCCAGCGTGTCCTGGGCGCGGCGGTCGGCCTCCGGGTCGTCGTCGATGAAGAAGACCGGACGCCCGAACACGGCGCTGCCGAATTCGCGGCCGGCCTGGCGTTCGGCGCGGCGCTTGACTTCGCCGATGAACTGGCCGAGCAGGGCCTTGAAGGGCAGCGCGCGCCCGCCCACTTCGGTCTGGCCGTCGATCAGGCTGGTGCCGAGCAGGCTTTTCAGGGAGCGCATCAGGCGCCCCTCGTAGCCCTCGAGGTAGTCAAGCAGGGCGGCCCGGCCGTAACTCACCTGCTCGTCGTCCGCGTTGAAGAACACGACCGAAGGCAGGGTCGCCTTGCCGTCTTCCAGGGCCAGCAAGGCGCTGGCGCCGGCCTGGTAGCTGCTGCCGGGGAGCCAGCCGACGGTGGAATTGGAGGTGCCGAAATCAAGGCCGCATGCGAGCGCCATAGGAAGCTTATCAATGGAGGGGGCGGTATGGTAACAGATCTGCGGCGGTTTTCGCCGTCCGGGCGATGCCTTTTTCCGGTCTGTGGCAAACTCGTACACACCCCGTATGTACAGGATGACAGCAGCGACCATGGACCCTGCCCCGGCCGAATGGCTGATGAAGCGCAACTGCTCGATGACGCCGCGCCAGGCGCTGCTGGTCTATGCGCTGCTGTGCACGGCCACGCTCGGCATCGCCCTGGTCTTCACCTGGCGCGGCGCCTGGATGGTGCTGGCTTTCGCCCTGCTCGAGACCGGGGCGCTGGGCGCCGCCCTCCTGCACTACTGCCGCCACGCCCTCGACCACGAGCGCATCCGCCTGGAGCACGGCTGCCTGCTGGTCGAGCGTGCCGACGGCGCCAGGCTGTCGACGGTGCAGCTCGACCCCAGCCACGCCCGCGTCAGCCTGCCCGATAGCGGCATGCGCACCCTGGTGCTGATCGAGGCGCGCGGTGTGCACGTGGAGATTGGGCGTTATCTGACGCCCTCGGCACGCCTCGAGCTGGTCCGCGCCCTGCGCAGCGCCCTGCGCGGCGTTTCGCTTCTGTATAGCGCGCCCGGCCGCTCCCTGTAAGCAACTTCTTACACAAGCACGGCAACTGTACCGATTTGGTGCACGCCCGCCGGTGCCCATAATGCTGGTCTTAACTGCGTGACAACAAAACGCATTTTGCAACGCACAACAACAAGGCGTACTGAATACATGAGCAATCTCCAACAGGCTGGCGCCGTCGTGGTTCACGGCGGCGCGGGCGCTCCGACGGAAAACGAAGACGGCTGCGTCCTGGCCGCGCGCCGCGCGCTGGCGCAGCTGGAAGTCAACGGCGACGCGCTGGACGCCGCCATCATCGCCGTCACCACCCTCGAGGACGACGGCCGCTTCAACGCCGGCAGCGGCGCCACCCTGGGGCTGGACGGCGAAACCATCGAGATGGACGCGGCGATCATGGATACCCGCGGCCGCCTCGGCACGGTGGCCTGCGTGCGCGACGTGGCGAACCCGGTCAAGCTGGCGCGCGCCATCGCCGACACCCCGCACGTGATGCTGGCCGGCGAAGGCGCGCAGCGCTTCGCGCGCACCATCGGCCTGCCCGGCGGCGCGCGCATCTCGGAGCGCCAGCGCCTTGAGCACCGCAAGCTGATGCAGGAACTGGCCGGCTCGGTGCCGCTCATGCCCGGCATCGACAACCGACTGTTCGATCGCTTCTGGAACTACAAGACCCCGCTGCAGCTGCCGAAGTCCTCGGCCTGCGACACCGTCGGCGCCGTGGTGCGCGGGCCCGACGGCCACTTTGCCGTGGCCTGCTCCACCGGCGGCTCGGCGCCCTCCCTGCTGGGCCGGGTGGGCGACAGCCCGATCATCGGCAGCGGCTTCTATGTCGGCCCGCTCGGCGCCATCGCCGCCAGCGGGATCGGCGAGCACATCGTGCGCCACCTGCTGGCGCGCACGGTCTACGGCTGGATCGAGCACGGCATGTCGCTCGAGGAGGCGCTCAAGCGCGGTGTCGAGCTGTTCGACAAGGACGTGGATGTCGGCCTGATCGGTGTCACCCGTACCGAGGCCGGCGCTTACTGCAACCAGGGCATGCCCTATTCGAAGATGACCCAGCGATGAGCGAACAACAACACAAGAACGGCCACCTCGTGATCATCGGCGGCCACGAGGACCGCAAGCGCGAGATGGAAATCCTCAAGCGCTTCGTCGACCTGTCCGGAGGCGAGGACGCCAACATCGTCGTGATCACCGCGGCCAGCACCATCGCCGACGAGATGTGGAGCATCTACGACGAAGCCTTCGGCACGCTCGGCGTGGAGAATCGCCGCCACCTCGAGGTGACCAGCCGCCAGGACGCCAACAGCGAAGACTTCGTGCGCCAGGTGGATGAAGCCACCGGCATCTTCATGACCGGCGGCGACCAGAAGCGCCTGCTGGCCCTGCTCGGCGGCAGCGCCCTGGACGCGGCGATGCACGTCGCGCTCAAGGTGCGCGGCGTGACCATCGGCGGCACCAGCGCCGGCGCCTCGGCCATGTCCGGCCACATGCTGGCCACCGGCCGCGTCGAACTCCATCCCGAAAAGGGATCGGTCAGCCTCGGCGCCGGACTCGGCTTCCTGCACCGGGTGGTGATCGACCAGCACTTCTCGGAGCGCCAGCGGCTCTCGCGCCTGCTCAGCGTGGTGGCCCAGAATCCTTACCTGCAGGGCATCGGCATCGACGAGGACACCGCGCTGGTGGTCGACATCGGCGTCGGCATCGAGGTGCTGGGCCAGGGCGCCGTCACCATCGTCGACGGCCGCACCATGATCACCAACGTGGCCGATATCAAGGACCGCGACACCCCGGAGCTGATCGACGTGCGCCTGCACCTGCTGCCGGCGGGCAGCAGCTACCGCCTGCCTGCCGCGGACAGCGAGGCCGGCCGAGGCCTGCCGCCCCCGCTGCTCGATTTTTTGGAAAATGTAACGAAACGGAACCCGCTTTCATGAAAATCAGAGAAAAACGAATGCTGCGCGGCCCCAACCTGTATGCCGCCAGCCCCTGCCTGATGGCAGTCATCGACGACGGTTTCACCAAGGCCCCGGGCTTCGCGGCGCGCCTGTTCGAGCTGCTGCCGGCCCTGCCGCCGGACGCCGCCGTGCGCCTGGCCGACGACGCCCTGCTGGTCGAGGCGATCGAGCCGGTGCTCAATGAACTGCAGCGCCTGGCCGGTGCTCCCGGCACCTTCGGCGCAACCCTGGCGGTGGCCGGCGCCCCGCGCACCCGCCGCGTCGTCTGCGGCTACCAAACCGAACAGGTGGCCGAGGCAGCCCTGCGCGTGGCGCTGGACCTGGTCCATGCGGCCGCCGAAGACCGCTACTATGACCTGCCCAAGGCGCTGGACGCGCTGCGCGAGATTGCGCAAGACTATGCGATCGGCACCAGCACCAATGCGGTGGTGCAGGCGGCGCTGCGGCGCGGCATTCCGGCCCTGCGCCTGACCGATGAAGCCAACCTGTTCCAGCTCGGCTGGGGCAGCCGCCAGAAGCGCCTGCAGGCCACCATCACCGGCGCCACCAATTCGATCGCGGTCGGCATCGCCAGCGACAAGCAGCTGACCAAGGCCCTGCTGGACGTGGCCGGCGTCCCGGTCCCGGCGGGCAGCACCGTCTCGACCGAGGAGGAAGCGCTGCGCGCCGCGCGCCGCCTGTCCGGGCCGGCGACGGTCAAGCCGCTCGACGGCAACCAGGGCAAGGGCGTGACCACCAACTGCGCCACGCCGGAGGAAGTCGCGCGCGCCTTTGCCCACGCGCGCAAGTACGGCCGCAAGATCATCGTCGAAGAGCACCTGGTGGGACGCGACTACCGTATCCTGGTCACCGGCCGCAAGGTGGCTGCCGCCTCCTGGCGCCGTCCGCCCTGCGTGGTGGGCGACGGTCACTCGACGATCCGCGAACTGGTCGAGATCGAGAACCGCAACCCGGCGCGCGGCGAAGGCCACACCAACATCCTGACCAAGATTCCGATGGATGCGCTGGCCGAGGAAACCCTGGCCAAGCAGGGCTATGCCTTCGACACCGTGCTGGCCAGCGGCGTGACCGCCGACCTGCGCGGCAACGCCAACCTGTCCACCGGCGGCACCGCCGAGGACGTGACCGACTTGCTGCCGGAAGAGACGCGCGACATCTGCATCCGCGCCGCGCGCACCATCGGCCTGGACATCGCCGGCATCGACATCGTGTGCCAGGATATCGCCCGTCCCCTGCGCGAGCAGAAAGGCGGCATCATCGAGGTCAACGCGGCGCCCGGCATCCGCATGCACCAGTACCCGAGCCGCGGCACCCCGGTTGATGCCGGCGCGGCCATCGTCGACGCCCTGTTCGGCGAGTGCGACGGCCGCATCCCGACCGTGGCCATCACCGGCACCAACGGCAAGACCACCACCTCGCTCCTGATCGCCCATGCGGTGCGCCAGACCGGCCTGCGCACCGGCGTGACCACTACCGAGGGCGTGTATGTCGACGGCGTGCTCACCACCAAAGGCGACTGCACCGGCTACCGCTCGGCGCGCAGCGTCCTGTCCAGCCCGGAAGTCGACTTCGCAGTGCTGGAGACGGCGCGCGGCGGCATCCTCAAGCGCGGCCTGGCTTACGACCGCGTCGACGTCTCGGTAGTGCTGAACGTCTCCAGCGACCACCTGGGCCTGGACGGCGTCGAGACCCTCGACGACCTGGCCAAGGTCAAGGCGGTAGTGGCCCAGCGCGCCTCGCGCGCGGTGGTGCTCAATGCCGAGGACGACTACTGCGTGGCGATGGCGGGCGAGCTGCGCGACGGCGTCGAAGTGATCTACTTCTCGCTCGACGCCGACAACCCAGTCCTGCTGCGCCACCTGGAAAACGGCGGGCGTGCGGTCTACCTGCAGGACCAGACCCTGGTGCTGGCCAACGGCGCGCGCCACGAGGCGCTGGTCGATGCGCGCCAGATGCCGGTCTCGCTGGGCGGGGCGGCGCGCTACAACATCGCGAATGCCCTCGCGGCGGCGGCGGCCCTCACCGCCCACGGATTCGGCAACCTCGAGATCGCCGAGGGCCTGCGCAGCTTCGTCTCGGACGCCAAGCACAATCCCATGCGCTCGAACGTGTTCGACGTCGATGGCGTGACCGTGATTGTCGACTACGCCCACAACTGCGCCGCCTACGCCGCGCTGGCCGAAAGCGCGCGCGCCCTGAGCGCCGGCCGCCTTGTCGGGGTGGTGGCCGCGCCGGGCGACCGCCGCGATGCCGACCTGGTCGACATCGGACGCACCTGTGCGGCCGGCTTCGACGATCTGGTGGTGTACGAGACCGAGAACCGCGGCCGCGCCGATGGCGAAACCGCCGCCCTGCTGGTGCGCGGCGCGAAATTGGGCAAGCTGGCCGACGATTCGCTCAGCGTGGTGCTGCCCTCGCACCAGGCGATCCGCCATGGCTTGTCGCTGTGCCAGCCGGGCGACGTGCTGGTCTTCGGCTGCGGCACCACGCTGTCGGAACTGACCGATGCCCTGCGTCCGGACAAGCCGGAACTGGCGCGCAGGATCGAGGCGGAAGCGATCTGATTCCCGCGCCCCCGCTCCACGCAAAACGCCCCTGCACGGGTAATGCCGTTCAGTTAAG
>NZ_DKJX01000086.1:0-43157 GCF_002454935.1 Massilia sp. UBA6681 | reverse complement strand
CTCGGCGCCGGCGGCGGCGGCGGCGCCGGCGCGGCGCACCACATGATAGGTGACCTTGCGCTTGCCGCGCACCATTTCCACGCGGCGCACCATGCGCTGGCGATTGTCGTCGGCGATGGACTGGGCCAGGTCCTTGCGCTTGGCGGGCGCGGCCTTGCGGCCGGTGGCGCGCTTTTTCTTGACGGCCTTCTTTTTGGCGGGCTGGGCTTTCTTGGACTTGGACTTGGATGCGGATTCGGCGCCTGCACCCGCACCGGCGCCCGCGCCGGCCGCGTTGACGGGCTGGAGCGCAAACAGCAGCGATACGATGGCAGCCAATGCAACTTTGAACATCTCGAACCCTTTGGCGCAAACTGATGAGGTACGGATGCAGTTTAGCGGAACGACGCCTGATCGCAAGCGAAAAGATACATTCCGTGCGGCAACACCCGAAAACCAACAAGCCTTACCAATCAAGTATTTACGCTTGCATCGTCGCCCGTATTGACCTGCGCTTTACTCCATGAAGCGGGCAAAATGCGCGACCGGTTCGCGCTCGGTGACGAGCGAATTCTCGACCTTGCCGGGGTCTGCCCAGCCGAGCGCCATGCCGCACACCACCATTTCATTCTCCGGCAACCCGAGCTGCTGCGCAATCACGCGGTGATACTGTGTGAAGGCCGCCTGCGGACAGGTGTCGAGGCCGCGGCCGCGCGCGGCGACCATGATGCTCTGCAAGAACATGCCGTAATCCAGCCAGGAGCCCTGCTCCATGATGCGGTCGATGGTGAAGATGAGACCGACCGGCGCGTCGAAGAAGCGGTAGTTGCGCGCGTGCTGGGCCGCCATCCCGGCCTTGTTGTCGCGCGTGAGCCCCAGCAGGGAATACAGGTCCCAGCCCACCTTGCGGCGGCGGTCGACGAAGGGCGAGATCCACTCGCGCGGATAATATGCGTATTCCTCGGTGTGCCGGCGCGCCTGCTCCGGGTCGGCGTTCACTGCCAGGATCGCCTCGCTCAGCTTCTCACGCGCCTGCCCCGTCAGCACGTAGACCTTCCATGGCTGGGTATTGGTGCCGGAGGGCGCGCGCGCCGCCACCTCGAGGATGCGCTCGATGTCGGCACGCTCGACCGGCTTGGGTAGAAAAGCGCGGATCGAGCGGCGCGAGGTGATGGCGGCGTCGACGGCTTCCTGCTGGGGGCTGTTGATCATGGGGTCTCCTTGTTATGGGGTTGCTTGACGACGAATGCGACGCCCAGCACGGCGACCAGCATGCCGGCCACGGCGAGCAGGCTGAAGGACTCGCCGAACAGCAGCCAGGCCATAATGGCGGTGGTGGGCGGGGTCAGGTAGAGCAGGCTGCTGACTTCGGTGGCGCGGCTGCACCGGATCAGGGTGAACAGCAAGAAGATCGCGCCGATCGACAGCGCGAAGATCGACCACAGCCAGGCGAAGATGAACTCCGCGCTCCAGGTGATGGTGGAGAAGCGCAGGTCCAGGCCTTCGAGCACGATGGCCAGCGGCAGCAAGGCCAGCACCGTGGCGCCGAACTGGATCACGGTGCCGGTGCGCAGGTCGAAGCCCGGGCAATACCGCTTCTGGTACATGGTGCCGGCCGTGATGCAGAACAGGGCGAACACGCACAGGGCAATGCCGCTGGCGGTGAGCCCGGCCAGGTGCAGCTTGCTGTAGACCACCAGCACCACGCCGGACAGGCCGAGCGCGAAACCGAGCCACTGGCGCGGGCGTACCCGCTCGCCGATCAGGGGCGCCGCGGCTGCCGTGAGGATCGGCTGCATGCCGACGATCAACGCAGTCAGCCCGGCGGGCATGCCGATCTTGATCGCGGCCCAGACACCGCCGAGGTAGCCGGCCTGCAGCAGCATTCCCGCGACCGCGACGTGCAGGATCTGGCCGCGCGGCCAGGGAGCGCGCAGCAGGAACACGACCGGCAGCAGCACCGCCAGCACGCCCAGGCAGCGCAGGATCACGAAGCTCAGCGGCGGGGCATACGGCAGGCCGAGCTTGGCGACGATGAAGCCGGTACTCCACAGGAACACGAACAGCAGCGGCACCGGCGAAAGCCAGGAAGCGGTCGGGATGGCAGTGCTTGTTCGGGTACCGGAAGGCATGGTTGGATGGTCAGCGGGATGCTGCACAGCAGCTTGAATGGATGGCTTGGCGAAAACACAAGCCAACAGTCTAGCACGCCGGAGAAGACGGTTTCGATGCTTCCCTTGACACAGCATTTCTTGCGCTAGATCAAGCCTAAGTCCTTGAAATTTCTTGCAATCAATGCATTCAAGAAATTTATGCACAAACGATGGTGCAGCGCGTCAAATTCGCTTGACTCGCCCGTCGACATGGTTGAAAATTCGCCCTGTTGCGGTGCACAAAAAAGAGTTTCGTCGACATCGGACGGAAAAAACCTGCCTCACAAGTCCAAGCAACATTCCATCCCCTTAAACGCATTGAATTTTGGAGAGTCACATGTTTGCAATTCCTGAGCAGTTCTCGAACGCCACCAAAGCCAACCTGGAATCGCAGTTCGCCCTGCTGTCGTCGCTGACGGCCAAGACCTTCGAAGGCATGGAGAAGCTGGTCGACCTGAACATCAGCACCGCCCGCAGCGCCCTGGAAGAGTCGTCGAACGTCACCCGCCAGCTGCTGAGCGCCAAGGATCCGCAGGAGTTCTTCTCGGTCACCACGTCGCAGGCCCAGCCGGCCGCTGAAAAAGCCCTGTCGTACAACCGCCAGCTGGCCGCCATCGCCACCGGCACCGGCGCCGAGTTCTCGAAAGCCGCCGAAAGCCAGATCGTCGAAACCAACCGCAAGGTCATCGCCCTGGTCGACGAAGTGAGCAAGAACGCCCCGGCCGGTTCGGAAACCTTCGTTGCCGCCGTCAAGACCGTGATCAGCAACGCCAACGCCGGCTACGAGCAGTTCAGCAAGACCAGCAAGCAGGCTGCCGAAGCGATCGAAAACAACGTCAACGCAGCGGTGAGCCAGTTTTCGGCGACTGCTCGCAAGGCTACCGCTACTGCTGCTGCCGCGACCCAGACCGCTGCCGCCTAAGCTGCGACTGGTCAAATGAAAAAGCCGGGACGGTGACGTTCCGGCTTTTTGCTTTCCGAATAGGCGGGATGCTGATTCAGTCCACTGGACTGAATCACTCGCCCAGGTAGGCCGCCTGCACCCGCGGATCGTTCAGCATGTCCGCCGCATTCCCGGTCATGGTCATGCTGCCCGACTCCATCACATAAGCACGATGCGCGGCCTGCAGCGCCAGCTTGGCGTTCTGCTCCACCAGCAGGATCGTGATGCCCTGGTTTGAGACGTCACGGATCACCTCGAAGATCTTCTCCACCATGATCGGCGACAGGCCCATCGAGGGCTCGTCCAGCAGCAGCAAGGTCGGATGGCACATCAGCGCGCGCGCCATCGCCAGCATCTGCTGCTCGCCGCCCGAGAGCGTTCCCGCCAGTTGGCTGGCGCGCTCCTTGAGGCGCGGGAACACCGCATACCATTTCTCGATGTCCGCCGCGATCCCCGCCTTGTCGTTGCGCGTGTAGGCGCCCATCATGAGGTTCTCGTGGATGCTCATGCGGGTGAACACGCCACGCCCTTCCGGCACCATGGCCAGCTTCTGCTGGACCATGCGGAAGGACTGGGTGCCGCGCAGCGGCTGGCCGAGATAGCTGATCTCGCCTTCCACCTTGCACGGCGGGAGCGTGCCGGTGATGGCCTTCAGGGTGGTGGTCTTGCCGGCGCCGTTGGCGCCGATCAGGGTCACCAGCTCGCCCTTGTTCACCTCCAGGTCCAGGCCCTTCACCGCCTTGATGCCGCCGTAGGCGACCTTCAGGCCCTTGATTCTCAGGATGTTGTCGCTCATTCGTGTGCTCCGCCGAGATAGGCCTTGATCACGGCTTCGTTCTTCTGGATCTCGCTCGGGATCCCTTCCGCGATCTGCTTGCCGTACTCGAGTACGGTGATGCGGTCGCACAGGCCCATCATCAGCTTGACGTCGTGCTCGATCAGCAGCACGGTCTTGCCTTCGTTCTTGATCTTCACCAAGAGCTCGCGCAGGGCCAGCTTTTCGGTGGCGTTCATGCCGGCCGCCGGCTCGTCCAGCGCCAGCAGTTGCGGGTCGGTGGCGAGCGCGCGCGCGATCTCCAGGCGGCGCTGGTCGCCATAGGACAGGTACTTGGCCGTGCGGTTCGCATACTGGCCGATGCCCACGAAATCCAGCAGTTCCTGCGCGCGCCGGCGGATCGCCGCCTCTTCCTCGCGCGCCGCCTTGTGGCGGAAGATCGCGCCGAACACGCCCTGGCGCGTGCGCACGTGGCGGCCCACCATCACGTTCTCCAGCGCGCTCATCTCGCCGAACAGGCGGATGTTCTGGAAGGTGCGCGCGATGCCGGCTTTCGCCACTTCATGCGGGGCCGACGGCGAATACGGCTTGCCGGCCAGCTCGAAGCTGCCGCTGTCCGGCTGGTACAGCCCGGTGATCACGTTGAAGAAGGTGGTCTTGCCGGCGCCGTTCGGGCCGATCAGGCCATAGATCTGGCCGCGCTCGATGCGGATGCCGACGTCGG
The DNA here is from genome assembly GCF_002454935.1 of Massilia sp. UBA6681. Taxonomy (NCBI): domain Bacteria; kingdom Pseudomonadati; phylum Pseudomonadota; class Betaproteobacteria; order Burkholderiales; family Oxalobacteraceae; genus Massilia; species Massilia sp. UBA6681. Next base: position 38,583 of record NZ_DKJX01000086.1, on the reverse strand, counting down.
TCAGCGCCTGCAGGCCGCCGAAGCGCTTGTTGACGCCGGCGATGCTCAAGATGATCTGCGCGCTCATGCCTTGGCTCCCTCTTCTTCCTCGCGCGCCAGGGCCGCGTTGGGACGCTCCTCCCGGTTCGGCGACGGCCACAGCCCGGCCGGGCGCACCAGCATGATCAGCACCAGGGCCAGGCCGTACAGCAGCTGGCGCAGCACCTCGGCCTCGATCACGACGGTGCCGAACAGCGCCTGCTGCGCCGGCTCCACCACGTGGCGCAGCACCTCCGGCAGCGCCGCCAGCAGCACGCCGCCCAGCACCACGCCGGGGATATGGCCGATCCCGCCCAGCACCACCATCGCCAGCACGGCGATCGACTCGGTGAGCGAGAACGACTCCGGCGACACGAAGCCCTGGAAGGCGCCGAACATGGCGCCGGCCACGCCGCCGAAACTGGCGCCCATGGCGAAGGCGAGCAGCTTGACGTTGCGGGTGTTGATGCCCATGGCCTTGGCCGCGATCTCGTCCTCGCGGATCGCCACCCAGGCGCGGCCCAGGCGCGAATGCTGCAGGCGCGCGGTGATGAAGATGGTGGCGATGGTGAGGAACAGGAAAAGGAAATAGTAGGCGTTCACCGAAGGCATCGAGAAGCCGCCGACGTGCACCGTGGCCTGCGAGCCCGCCTCGCCCGCCAGCGACACGCCGAACACGCGGATCGGGTCGATCATGTTGATGCCCTGCGGCCCGTTGGTGAAGTTGATCGGGTCGTTCAGGTTGTTCATGAAGATGCGGATGATCTCGCCGAAGCCGAGCGTGACGATGGCGAGGTAGTCGCCACGCAGCTTCAGCGTCGGGGCGCCCAGCAGCGCGCCGCACAGGCCCGCCACGATCGCCGCCAGCGGCACGATCGCCCATACCGACAGGTGGATGCCGTTCTGCTGGATCTCGGGGCCGAAGAAGCTGACCAGGGCTTCGCCCAGCGCCGGCGAGTAGTAGATGACGGACTCCAGCAGCGCCGCGAACTGCGGCGAGGAGAACAGGCCCACCAGGTAGGCGCCTACCGCGAAGAAGGCGATGTAGCCCAGGTCGAGCAGGCCGGCGAAGCCGACCACGATGTTCAGGCCCAGCGCCAGCATGATGTAGAGCAGCGCGATGTCGATGATGCGCACCCAGGAGTTGCCGAACTGGGAAGCGACAAAGGGGAAGACCAGCATCAGGGCCAGCACGGCCGCCATGCTGGCGTAGGCCTGGCGCGGCTTGTGCCGGACGTCGAAAGTCAGGAATGCCATGGTGTGTCCCTCCCCGTTACGCGCGGTCGGCCACGCGCTCGCCCATGATGCCGGACGGGCGCAGGGTCAGCACGAGGATCAGCACGACGAAGGCGAAGATGTCCTGGTAGTGGCTGCCCAGGAAGCCGCCGGTCAGGTCGCCGATGTAGCCGGCGCCGAGCGCTTCGATGATGCCCAGCAGGATGCCGCCGATCATGGCGCCGTAGATGTTGCCGATCCCGCCCAGCACGGCGGCGCAGAAGGCCTTCAAGCCCGGCAGCATGCCCATGGTAAAGGTGACCGAGGCGTAGTTGGCGCCCCACATCACCCCGGCCACCGCCGCCAGCGCGGCGCCGATGGCGAAGGTGGCGACGATCACGCGGTTCGCGTCCACGCCCATCAGGCCGGCCACGCGCGGGTTCTCGGCCACGGCGCGCATCGCCCGGCCCATGCGGGTGCGCTCGACCAGCAGCACCAGGGCGACCATCGCCACGGCGGCCAGCACCAGCAGCAGGATCTGGGTAGGCGAAATGAGCGCGCCCATGATCTCCACCGGCTCGGGCGAGAGCAGCTGCGGGAAAGGCAGCGGGCTGCGGCCCCAGATCATCATGGCGAAGGTCTGCAGCAGGATCGACACGCCGATCGCGGTGATCAGCGGCGCCAGGCGCGGCGCATTGCGCAGGCGGCGGTAGGCGACGCGCTCGATCAGGATGTTGACCAGGATGGCCACCGGAATCGCGCCGAGGATGGCGATGGCCAGCTGCAGCCAGCCGGACAGGCCGGGGGCATGGGCGTCCAGCAGCTTGAGGATGGTGAGGCCGACCATCGCGCCGATCATCAAGACGTCGCCGTGCGCGAAGTTGATCAGGTTGAGCACCCCGTAGACCATGGTGTAGCCGAGGGCGACCAGGGCATACATGCTGCCCATCACCAGGCCGTTGAGGAGTTGTTGGATGAATGTTTCCATCGTGAGCGTTCGCTTTCGTTGCGGTCAAATGAAAACGGCACTGCCGGGTATCCCCGCAGTGCCGTCCTTGGCCTGGCGTTCATGTTCCGATGGCCGTCATCATAACTTGGCAAATGGAAAACTTACACTGGAAATCAGCTCACTCCAGCAAATTTGCTCCGCCGTAAAGACGCGCCGACTCAGGCCGCCTTGGCGCCATCCAGTCCCTTCGGCAGCGGGAACACCACGTTCTCCTCGACGCCTTCGAGCGCACGCACGCTGGCCGCGCCCAGTTCCTTGAGGCGGTCGATCACGGCCTGCACCAGCACTTCCGGGGCCGAGGCGCCGGCGGTCACGCCGATGCGCTTCTTGCCGGCGATCCATTGCGGATCAATCGCATCAGCCCGGTCGACCATGTAGGCCGGCGTGCCCATCTTCTCCGCCACCTCGCGCAGGCGGTTCGAGTTGGAACTGTTCGGGCTGCCGACCACGACCACGACTTCCACCTGCGGCGCCATGAACTTGACGGCTTCCTGGCGGTTGGTGGTGGCGTAGCAGATGTCGCCCTTCTTCGGTTCGATGATGTTCGGGAAGCGTGCCTTAAGCGCGGCGATGATCTCGGCGGTGTCGTCCACCGACAGCGTGGTCTGCGACACGTAGGCCAGCTGGTCGGGATTGTTGACCTGCAGTGTCGCCACGTCGTCGACGGTCTCGACCAGGTGCATGCCTTCCTCGGCCTGGCCCATGGTGCCTTCGACTTCCGGATGGCCGTCGTGGCCGATCATGACGATCTCGCAGCCCTGCTTGCGCATCTTGGCCACTTCCACGTGGACCTTGGTCACCAGCGGGCAGGTGGCATCGAAGATCGTGAGGCCGCGCGCTTCGGCCTCAAGACGCACGGCTTTCGAGACGCCGTGGGCCGAGAACACCAGGGTATTGCCCGCCGGGACGTCTTCGAGTTCTTCGATGAAGATCGCGCCCTTGTTGCGCAGGTCTTCGACCACGTAGGCGTTGTGCACGATCTCGTGGCGCACGTAGATCGGGGCGCCGAACTGGTTCAGGGCGCGCTCGACGATCTCGATGGCGCGGTCCACGCCGGCGCAGAAGCCGCGCGGCTGGGCAAGCAGAATCTCGTTTTCCATGAAGGTTTCCTGTTTACAGAACCGAAATCAGTTTCACTTCGAATTGCAGGGCCTGGCCGGCCAGCGGGTGGTTGAAATCGAACAGTGCGGTGGTCTCGCGCATCTCCAGCAGCACGCCGGCGAAGCGGCCGCCCTTGGGTGCATTGAATTCGATCAGCTCGCCCACCTTGTAGTCGGCGTCCGGCACCGAGTTCTCTTCCAGCGTTGCCTTCGACACCGGCTGGATCAGGTCCGGGTTGCGCTCGCCGAAGGCGTCAAGCGCGCTCAGCTGGAAGGTCTGGTGCGCGCCTTCCGGCAGGCCGATCAGGCGCGACTCGAGGAAGGGTGCAAGCTGGCCCTGGCCCAGCATCAAGGTAGCCGGCGTGCCATTGAAGGTAGTGATGAGATCAGTACCGTCGGCGGTGGCCAGCCGATAATGCAGGGTCAGGTAGGACGATTCGTTGACGACTGGAGCGTTGGACATGTTCTTTGTGGTGACAGGCAGGCCTGTTGCAGGCAAACCGCTATTGTAAGCCACGCCCGGCCTCCCTGCCCCGGCACGTCCCTTTTTATCGCAAGGATCAGACAATGAGAATCACCGAATGGCCGGAAGAGCAACGCCCGCGTGAACGGCTGCTGCGCGGCGGCCCGGAAGTGCTGTCGGACACCGAACTGCTGGCGATCTTCCTGCGCGTGGGTGTCGCGGGAAAAAGTGCGGTGGCACTGGCGCGCGACATGCTGGACCACTTCGGCTCGCTGCACCGGCTGCTGCATGCCAGCTCCAGCGAGTTCGGCGCCCTGCACGGGCTCGGTCCGGCCAAGTATGCCCAGCTGCAGGCGGCAATCGAACTGACGCGGCGCGCCGTGGCCGAGGAGTTCGAACGCGAAGGCATGTGCTCGCCGGACGCGGTGCGCGCCTGGCTGCGCCACCAGTTCGCGCTGCAGGCGCACGAATCCTTCGTCGTGCTCTTTCTGGACGTTAAGAACCGCCTGATTAACTATGAAGAAATGTTTCGCGGCACGCTGACCCATACCAGCGTGTACCCACGCGAGGTGGTGAAGGCGGCGCTGCGCCGCAATGCCGCGGCCGTGATCCTGGCGCACAACCACCCGTCCGGGGTGCCGGAGCCGAGCGAAGCCGACCTGCGCCTGACGGCCAGCCTGGTGCAGGCGCTGGCCCTGGTCGACATCCGCGTGCTCGACCACTTCGTGGTAGCCGGCAGCCAGGTGCATTCCTTTGCCGAGCACGGGCAGTTGTAAATCCGCATGGCAGGCAAGCCCCGTAAACCGGTGCCAAAACAAGGCTCTAGCGAACTCATCAGCAATTGTGAAATCCATGAATTAGCAGAAGACACAATTGTTTTTCGCAAGTGATTGATTTGCTTTCAGTTTTCACGCTATACTCTCGTTTTTCCAAATCTGGATATTCTTAAGGAGTGCACTATGGCACGTGTCTGCCAAGTTACCGGCAAGGGAGTGATGGTTGGCAACAACGTCTCCCACGCTAACAACAAAACCAAGCGTCGTTTCCTGCCGAACCTGCAGAACCGCCGCATCTTCGTGGAATCGGAAAACCGCTGGGTCTCCCTGCGTCTGTCCAACGCCGGTCTGCGCGTGATCGACAAGCTCGGCATCGACGCCGTGCTGGCCGACATGCGTGCCCGTGGCGAAAAAGTTTAATTAGGGAGCTATCATGGCAAAAACTGGCCGCGACAAAATCAAGCTGGAATCGACCGCAGGTACCGGTCACTTCTACACCACCACCAAGAACAAGCGCACCATGCCGGCGAAGATGGAAATCACCAAATTCGACCCGAAGGCACGCAAGCACGTGATCTACAAGGAAACCAAGATCAAGTAATCGATCTTGTTTCTACGAAAAAGCCGCCCGTTTCGACTGGCGGCTTTTTTTATTGCCGAGTCCGGCACGCACCGTCGCGAATACAACACTGCCTTGACTCGGCGCAGCGCGATCGAGTGCGAATATTGCAATATGCGCTCGGCCGTGAAAGCATGGGGTCTTGCCGACTTCACCACGAGCCAGCATGCATCCGCTGCTGAAACTGCCTGTGTCGTCCCTCCTCGCCGCCAGTGTGCTGGGCGCCCTGCCCGCGCACGCCCAGTCGAGGGGGCCCGAGGGCGTGCCGATGGTCGAAGTCAAGGCCGCCGCTCGCATGCGCCTGCTCCCCTACCGCCCCCTGTTTTATCCGATGGCCAAGGCGGTCCAGAAAAGCCTGCTAGGGCGCGCCGCGCTGGCGGTGCAGCTGCGGCCCATCCGGGCCGGCATTCGCACCGACGACCTGGCCCTCTGGCTGGAGGGCGGCGGCGAATCGCTGCCGATGCGCGCCGACGAACACGGCCTGTACATCGTGCCGGTCGCCGACCGGATCGCGCAGGAAGATGGCGGCTTCTTGATCAACAAGCATCCGTCCGAGCTGCGCGCCAACCTGGTGCTCATCCCGACCCTGGCGCCGGATGCCTGGACCATCGGCGAAATGCGGCGCCTGCTGCGCGACGTGCACGCCACCATCGATCCGCTCGTGCCCTGGCACCACCGCTTCCTGAACTGGGCCGCCACGCGCAGGCTGGGCGTGTCGGTGTGCAGCCTGTCGCCGCGCGCCCAGGTCGAGGTCGTCGACGGCACCCGCCTGCTGGCGCGCTACCCCACCAGCGAGCCGGCCCGCAACCACGCGAATGCCCCGGTGTATTGCCACCGCTTTACCGGCAACGAGGATTTCGACCCGCGGGCGCGGCTGGTGCTGCCGGAAGATGCGCAGGTGCTGCTGATTTAAAAAATCTTGCGACGAAAAAAAGCGGCTCCCGGAGGAGCCGCCCTTGTTGCGACACGAGCCGCTTATGCGTAGCTGCGCAGGCGCAGCGAGAAGTCCTGCAGCGACTTGATGCCCGAGGCTTCGGCGCGTGCGCACCAGTCCTGCAGCTGCTGCAGCAGCTGGTCGCGGGTCGAGTGCGAACGTTCCCAGATCGCGCCCAGTTCCACGCGCATCTGGTGCATGGTTTCCAGCGCCTTGCTGTGCTGGAACAGTTCGACCAGTTGCTGCTTCTGCGACTGCTCCAGCTTGGCCGGTTCGCGTTGCATCAGCTTGCGCGAGCTCTTCAGGAAGCGCGCTTCCAGCTCGGCCTTGTGCTTCAGGTGCTCGAATTCCTCGTGGAAAGCGTGGCGCACCGACTTGGCATACTTCGCCATCACGTCGTAGCGGTTGGCGATCACCGACTGCAGGGTGTCGAGGTCGGCCACCATCTTGTCCTTGGCAAACTTCGGCGCCGGCGCGACCTTCTTCACCTTGGCCAGGCGCAGGGTTTCCAGGATGCGGATATAGCCCCAGCCCAGGTCGAACTCGTACCATTTGCTCGACAGCTTGGCCGAGGTGGCGAAGGTGTGGTGGTTGTTGTGCAGTTCCTCGCCACCGATCAGGATGCCCAGCGGGAAGATGTTGGTGGCCGCATCGCTGCAATCGTAGTTCCGGTAGCCCCAGTAGTGGCCGATGCCGTTGATGATGCCGGCCGCGGTGATCGGGATCCACATCATCTGGACCGCCCACACCGAAATGCCGATGACGCCGAACAGCGCGACGTTAATGAACAGCATCAGCACCACGCCCATGGCGCTGTGCTTGGTGTACAGGTTGCGCTCGATCCAGTCGTCCGGGGTGCCATGGCCATACTTCTCCATGGTTTCCTTGACCTTGCTTTCAGCACGGTACAGCTCGGCGCCTTCGAACAGCACCTTGCGGATGCCGCGGGTCTGCGGGCTGTGCGGATCTTCCTCGGTATCGCACTTGGCGTGGTGCTTGCGGTGGATCGAGGCCCATTCCTTGGTCACCTGGCCGGTGGTCAGCCACAGCCAGAAGCGGAAGAAATGGCTCGGGATCGGGTGCAGGTCGAGGGCCCGGTGCGCCTGGTGGCGGTGCAGGTAGATCGTCACGGCGGCGATCGTGATGTGCGTCAGCACCAGCGTGGCAAAGAAAACCTGCCAACCGGTGAAGTCGAGCAGGCCGGTCGACAGGAAGGTCAGCACGGCTTGCACGGGTTCGCTACTCAAGAAATTCATTCAGTCTCCATGGATATCGCGTCGACACGCCGACAGTCGCGGCGCTCGCAACCCGACATTTTACGCGGTTCCAGTGACCCACGGCACGCTTAAGAGCGCTTGTGCATGCCTTATTTCAAGGAGCAGTCGGGGTTCGCGCCACAACTGATGTAATGTGGGCATCAAGCAGCCGCGTATCCATGGACGGATGGCCAAGTTTGATCTCGCCTGTCTGTACAAGCGCATAAATCTTCTTGTTCACGTCCGAGATCGGCCCGCCCTGCCCATTCTCCGGATCGCCGAGCCAGAAACCGACTTCGAGCTCGTAGCCGTCTTGCGCGAAGGCATTGAGCAACACATTCGGGGCCGGCTGCTCCAGCACGCGGGGCACACCGCGCGGCAGCGATTCCAGCAGCGGCATGACTGCCGTCAAATCGCTGTCGTAAGACACGGTCAACTTGGTCACCGCGCGCACGTTGCGGTTGGTCGAGGACTGGTTCAGCACCACGCCGGTGATCAGCATTTCGTTCGGTAACAGGGTCTGGGTGCCGTCGGCGCCGCGCAGCACGGTGTAGCGCGTATTGATGCGCGCCACCTTGCCCGAGTATTTATCCAGCGTGATGGGGTCGCCGATCGTCAGGCTGCGTTCCAGCAAGATGATGAAGCCGGACACATAGTTACTGGCAATGCGCTGCATGCCGAGACCGAGGCCGACGCCCAGTGCGCCGCCGAATACCGACAGCACGGTCAGGTCCAGGCCTGCCAGCGACAGGCTGAACAGCACGGCCACGAGGATCAGCACCGCCCGGCTCATGCGCGCCAGCACGACCTTGATCGAGCTGTGCATGCGTTCCACATGCATCAGGCGCTCTTCCAGCGCGGCGCCGGCCCACAGCGCCAGCATCATCAGCACCACGATCGAGACCGTCCCCTCGACCAGGTCGGCCAGGGAAAGCCTGTGCTTGCCGATCGGCAGTTCGGTCTTGTCGAAGTAGGCGATCACATCCGGCAGCACGCCGACGATGTGCAGGGCCACGCCGAGCCAGACCACCAGCGCGAAGATTTTCTCGAAGGTCTGCAGTGCTTCGCCCAGCTGGCCGCGGCGCGCGAACACCCGGCGCAGCAGGTAGAAGAAGGTGCGGATCACCGCGAACGAGGACGCCAGCGGCACCGCGATGTCGAGCAGGTGCACGCTCTGGTAGTGCGCCATGACGGCGCGCGTGGTCACCAGGAGGCCCAGGATCAAGAGCGGCGGCAGCACGCGGCTGAAACTGGCCATCCCCAGGCCGATCAGGCCCTGGTGCTGGTCCTGGTGGCTGGCCAGCCAGGAACGGTGCATCAGCCGCGCCAGGCCCCAGCCGACCGCGACACACAGGACGATGGCAAGCGCCTGCCACAGGATGGCAGGCTGTCGGATATCGCCGAGCAGGTCGGCCAGCAGTTGCTGGAGCGGCATGTGTCGGCGTTATTCCTCGGCTTGGGCGACTTCCGACTCGTCCGCCGGCGCCGCCTTGACCTTGGCCTTGCGCTCGAGCACGGCGGCGAAAAAGCCGTCGGTCTGGTGCTTGTGCGGCAGCATCTTGAGGTACTGGTCCATTTCGAGCGGAATCTTCTGCTCGGCCAGCACCTTGTTCATCGGCACCAGTTCAAAGTCCGGATGGGTAGCCAGGAACTGCTCGACGATCACGTCGTTCTCTTCGTTCAGCAGGCTGCAGGTGGCGTACACCAGGCGGCCGCCGTTCTTGACCAGGCGCGCGGCGCCGTCCAGGATCGAGGCCTGCTTTTCCTGCATCTCGGCCACGGCTTCCGGCTTCTGGCGCCACTTGACGTCCGGGTTGCGGCGCAAGGTGCCCAGGCCGGAGCACGGCGCATCGACCAGCACGCGGTCGATCTTGCCGGCCAGGCGCTTGATCTTGGCGTCGCGCTCGTGCGCGATCAGCTGCGGGTGCACGTTCGACAGCCCGCTGCGCGCCATGCGCGGCTTCAGCTTGGCCAGGCGCTTCTCCGAGACGTCGAAGGCGTACAGGCGGCCGGTATTGCGCATGGTCGCGCCCAGTGCCAAGGTCTTGCCGCCGGCGCCGGCGCAGAAGTCCACCACCATCTCGCCGCGGCGCGCGCCGACGATCTGGGCCAGCACCTGGCTGCCCTCGTCCTGCACCTCGATCGCGCCTTCCTTGAACAGCGGCAGGTTCTGCAGCGCCGGCTTCTTCAGGACGCGCAGGCCGAGCGGCGCGTAAGGCATCGGCTCGGCGGCGATCGGGGCCTTGGCCAGTTCGGCGATGACTTCGTCGCGATTCGCCTTGATCGAGTTCACGCGCAGGTCGAGCGGCGCCGGGGTGTTCAGCACGGCGGCCAGTTCCAGCGCTTCGGCTTCGCCGAACTGCGCCACCAGCTTGTCGTACAGCCAGGCCGGCATGTTGGCCTGCATTTGCGGCGGCAGCAGCGAACGGTCGACTTCCTTGACGCGGGTGAGCAGATGGGTTTCGTCCTCGCTCAGGCCGCCCAGCGCGTCGATGCCCACGGTTTCGGCCAGGCCCAGCAGGGCCAGCTTGCGCATCGAGGGCGTGTTGCCGGCGCCGGCGAAGTCGGTATAGAAGGATTTGTTGCGCAGGACGGCATACACCGCCTCGGCAATGACGCCGCGCTCGCGGCCGCCGAAACGCGGGTGGTCCTTGAAGTAGCGCGACAGGGTGACGTCGGCGGGCGACATAAAGCGCAGGATCTCGCGCAATACCTCTTCGGTATTGCCGATGATCGCTGGAGGCAATCTCATGGTGTTCCTTCGTTAGATTCTGGTGGTTTAGGCGAGTGCGCCGTCCTTGATGCGCACGTCGCCGTTTTCTTCAATACTGAGCCTGTCTTCGACGAAGAGGCGCACCGCATACGGGTAGAGCTTGTGTTCTTCGACGAGGAGACGGGCAGACAGCGTGTCCTCGGTATCGTCGGGCAGCACGGGAATGCGCGCCTGCGCCACGATCGGACCGTGATCGAGCTCGGCCGTCACGAAATGGACGGTCGCGCCGTGTTCCTTGTCGCCGGCATCGATCGCCTGCTGGTGCGTCCCCAGGCCGGGGTACAGCGGCAGCAGCGACGGGTGGATGTTCAGCATGCGGCCGGCGTAGTGCTCGACGAAAGGCGCCGTCAGGATGCGCATGAAGCCGGCGAGCACGACCAGGTCGGGAGCGAAGCGGTCGATCGTTTCCTGCAGCGCCGCATCGAACTCGGCGCGGCTGGCGTATTCCTTGTTGGCCACGACCGCGGTCGGAATGCCGCGCGCCTGCGCGTATTCCAGGCCCTTGGCTTCCGGCTTGTTGCTGATGACGGCAGCAATCCGTGCCGGCCAGCCTTCGCTTTCCATGGCGCGCACGATCGCTTCCATGTTGCTGCCACGGCCGGAAATCAGGATGACGATATTTTTCATACCGCGCATTGTACCGTATCACCGATGGGCAACCGTCGGCGAGTGGGAGGAGGGTTCTGCCAGAGCTTCGGCCTCAGGCCGGGATGGCGAACGAGTAGAATACCCGGAACGGGACCTTCTTTTCGGCCCAGAATTCGGCCGCATCGCGGAAGACGTCGAGCAGGTTTTCGCGCGCTTCCTTGTCGAATTTTTGCGCGCTTGGTAATTGCTCGAGGACGACGAGGAAACCCGGCTGGGGGCCGGCCTCGGCAACAGTTTCAGTGAGGCACTTACGCAGGGTGTCAAAATTCTTGCTGCAGGGTTTGGGGAAATAAAAGTTTTCGCCGATGCGGGCGCACACCTGCTGCTTGGTCAAGGTGTTGGCACAATGTGCATACAGGAAGTGCTGACCCAGGCGCGCAGCCTCCTGCTGCAGCTCGGCGACGCGGAAGGCGCGGATCGACTGCACAAGATTGGGCGGCACTCTCATCAACAAACTCATTTTTTCCTCAAGTTGACCAGGTCGGTGTGATGTGGGCGTTCACGCACCACATTGCGCGACGGTTGGCATCCGCCGCATTCATCTCTCCCGCTGTTGTTTCCATGCGCCAATAAAAGACCCTTAGTGTGTAAGGGTAACGTTTTGTGGTATTGGAAGCAACCCAAATGTGATTACAGGAATTGCATTTGTAAAAATTAGTATGCGCTTGTCTGTATAAATTACGCTTCTCACCACAGCCCTGTCATTCTTGCGCGAAGCGGAAAATGCTTGCGTTGCTGTTACATTTTGTTGCCACGTGGATTGGCTTGAGTCCGCCGGATCGGATTACCATAGGAGGCATGAAAGTCCGGTCGGTTCCCTCCCCCCCACCAGACTCGTCGATTGCCCACTACGAGGTAGAACATGAACATTCAAGCCAAACTGATCATTGCCGCCATGGGCCTCGCCACGCTGCCGCTGGCCCAGGCCCAGGATTTCGAAGACTTCGGCCGCGTGGTGCGTGTCCAGCCGCGCCTGGAAGAAATCCGGATCCCGCGCCAGGAATGCCGCACCGAATACGTGCAGGTGCCGGTCCAGCAGCAACGCGGCGTCGGCGGCGGCATCGTCGGCGGTGTCGTGGGCGGCCTGCTCGGCAACCAGGTCGGCAGCGGCAGCGGCCGTGTCGCCGCTACGGCGGCCGGCGCCATCGCCGGCGCCATGATCGGCGACCGTTCGGAAAACGCCAACCGCGGCGGCCCGGCCGTGCAGGAACAGGCCGTGCGCCAGTGCCGCACCGTCGACAGCATCGAGTCGCGCACCAACGGCTACGACGTCACCTACGAGTTCCGCGGCCAGACTTACAACACGGTCATGAACCGCGATCCGGGCAACCGCGTGCGCCTGCGCGTCTCGGTCCAGCCGATCGATTATTGATTCCTGCGCCGGCCGCGCGCCGGCAACCCGCAGCGCCTTCCGAAGGCGTGCTTGCGCTGCGGGAACCCCTCCCCCGATAATAGGGCGATTCAACCAGGTTGCCCTATGCTCATCAAACGCAAATCCATCGAACAGGCCGAATCCTCGCGCCGTCCCGCGCGCAAGCCCAAGTTCGCCCCCGTCACCCTGTCCGAACAGGACGGCGTCCGCTACCTTCATTTCGGCACCGAATGGGTGCAGGGCGCGATGCGCATCCGCAAGCCCGACTGGCCGGAGCTGGAATACGCGCAGCAGATGATGGCCTGGATGCTGTTCATCGAATCGCCGCGCGCCATCGCCCAGCTGGGCCTGGGTGCTGCTACCTTGACCAAGTTCTGCTACCGCCAGTTCCCTGACGCGAGCGTCACCGCCGTCGAGCTCAATGAATCGGTGATCAATATCTGCGCCTCGATGTTCAAGCTGCCGCCCAATGACGAGCGCCTGAACGTGCTGGAAATGGATGCGATGGATTTCGTGCTCGATCCCGCCAACCATGGCGCCTTCGACGTGTTGCAGTGCGACCTGTACGACGCCACCGCGCGCGGGCCGGTGCTGGACACGCCGGAGTTCTATCAGGCCTGCAACGACTGCCTGGCGGACGGTGGCATCATGACCGTCAACCTGTTCGGCGACCACCCGAGCTTTGCCAAGAACCTGAAGGCCATGAAGTTCGCCTTCGAGCACGTGATCTGCCTGCCGGAAGTGCACGACGGCAACGTGGTGGCGCTGTGCTTCAGGAACCGCCCGCAACTGGACAAGGAAGCGCTCACTCACCGTGCGGCGCAGATCGTCGCAAGCACCAAGCTGCCGGCGAAGTCTTGGGTCAAGGGCATCTTCGCCGCCTGAACCACTCTAACGGGAGCCGAAGGTGAATACACATGCCGTCCCCGCTTCATCCAAGACGCCGCGCCTGCGAGCGCTCGACCTGCAGTCCATCTTCTCCTGGCTGCTGGCGGACGGCATCGTCACCAAGGAAAACGTCAAGGCGCTGTTCGCGCAGGCACAGGGCATCCTGAAGAATGCCGCCGGATCCATGCATCCGCTCACTGCCGTGGCCCAGTGCAAGCTGGTGTCAAACCTGCCGCCGCACCGCCTGCTGACGCTCGACATGCTGACCGAATGGTGCGCGAGCAAGGTCGGCCTTCCCTTCATCCGTATCGATCCCTTGAGAATCGACTTCACCAAGGTGGCGGACGTGATGTCGGCCAGCTATGCGGCGCGCTTCAATATCCTGCCGGTGGAAATGACCGGCTCGACGCTGGTGGTGGCGACGGCCGACCCGGCCAATGTGGAATGGGAAGCGGAAATCGCCAAGCTCTCGCGCCGCAAGATCGAACTGGTGCTGGCCAACCCGCTCGATATCGCGCAGTACATCTCGCAGTTCTTCAGCCTGGCCAAATCGATCCGCGACGCCAACCGCCATACCGGGCAGGACCTGGCGATGCGCAACAATTTCGAGCAGCTGGTCGAGCTGGGCAAATCGAACAAGCAGTTCGATGCGAACGACCAGCACATCGTCAACATCGTCGACTGGCTGTGGAGTTATGCCTTCGAACAGCGCGCGTCGGATATTCACCTGGAGCCGAAGCGCGAGTTTGCGGTAATCCGCTTCCGCATCGACGGCGTGCTGCACCAGGTGTACCAGGTGCCGGCGGTCGTGATGATTGCGATGACGGCGCGCATCAAGCTGCTGGGGCGGATGGACGTGATCGAAAAGCGGCGGCCGCAGGATGGGCGGATCAAGACCCGCACCGCCGGCGGGCAGGAAGTCGAACTGCGCCTGTCGACGCTGCCGACGGCCTTCGGCGAAAAGCTGGTGATGCGTATTTTCGATCCGGAAGTGGTCGTCAAGACGCTGCCGGAGCTGGGTTTTCCGCCGGACGATGCGGCGCGCTGGGATGCGCTGACCAATCGGCCGCATGGGATCATCCTCGTTACCGGACCAACGGGGTCGGGCAAGACGACGACCTTGTATACGACGCTGAAGGCGCTGGCCACCAGCGAGGTGAACGTGTGCACGGTCGAGGACCCTATCGAGATGGTCGAGGCTTCCTTCAACCAGATGCAGGTGCAGCCGGGAATCGACTTGTCGTTTGCCGATGGCATACGCGCGCTGATGCGGCAGGATCCGGACATCATCATGGTGGGCGAGATTCGCGACCTGCAGACGGCGGAGATGGCGATCCAGGCGGCGCTGACGGGACATCTGGTGTTCTCTACCCTGCATACGAATGACGCGCCCGCCGCAGTGGTGCGCCTGCTGGAGCTGGGGGTGCCGGATTATCTGCTGGAAGCGACCTTGGTCGGCGTGATGGCGCAAAGGCTGGTGCGAACGCTGTGCCCGGACTGCAAGGCGCCTGGCGGCGAACTCAGTGACGAGGTGTGGCAGGGCATTGGGGGAGCCTGGAATATTCCGAAGCCTGCTGTCGTGTATCGTCCGATCGGGTGCCCGGAATGCCGGCAGACGGGGTATCGGGGGCGGACGGGTATCTATGAACTCTTGAGCGTGAGCGAAGGGTTTGCGCGCGTGGTGCGCGAATCGGGAGAGATCCAGAAGCTGCGCCAGCAGAGCGTGGCGGATGGGATGAAGCCGCTGCGCATCGCAGGGGCGATGAAGGTGGTCGAGGGTGTGACCACGGCTGATGAGGTGCTGAAGGTGACTGCGGCGCTGGTGTGATTGCTGTCTTGTTCAGGTAGCACTAGCGCAAACCGGAATGCCCGGCTATAATGCTGCCTCTTTCGGGTCGTTAGCTCAGTTGGTAGAGCAGCGGACTTTTAATCCGTTGGTCGCTGGTTCGAGCCCAGCACGGCCTACCAGAATTAGTTGTAGCAAAGAAGGCGTTACGAGTGATCGTGACGCCTTTTTTGCATCTGCGTCAGTCCGCTCCATGCGCGCAACGCGCTTCCGGCCGGCGTGTCGTGCCGCACAGAAGAAAAACCGGCGAGGATGCTACAGTTCCCGCACCATCCAATTCGAGGTGTCCGGTGAAATATCTACAGAAAATCAGCAGCCTCGGTTACGTTTTTATCGCCCTGCTGTTCTTCATCTGCGGCTATGGGCTGATCGTGCTTGCCGGCATGGAAATCTGGTCGACCCTGTTTGCTCCCGACAAGGAAACCGTGCAGGAGCGCTTCCAGCTCATCCTGGAATGCGTGGGGCTGCTGACCATCTCCGTCGCCGCCTTCGAACTGGGCCAGACCGTGCTGGAAGAAGAACTGCAGCGCGAAGTGCACGTCAGCTCCCCGACCCGCCTGCGCCGCTTCCTGTCGCGCTTCCTGATCGTGGTGGTGGTATCGCTGGGGGTCGAGTGCCTGATCGGCGTGTTCACCTTCCTGCATACCAAACCCGAACTGCTGCCGCAGGCGGCGTCGATCGGTATCGCCGCGGCCGTGCTGCTGGCGAGCTGGGGCTTGTTCGTGCGCCAGAACGTCGAAGCGGAGAAGCTCGAGCCGGAAGCGATGCACCAGGCGCAGGAGGAAGACAAACACGTCGAAACCTGAATTGTCTTCGTGCCGGCGCAGATTCGCTCAGGAAGTTCTTGGAAAATCGCAAGAGTGCCGCTATAATCTTGGCTTCTTCGGGTCGTTAGCTCAGTTGGTAGAGCAGCGGACTTTTAATCCGTTGGTCGCTGGTTCGAGCCCAGCACGGCCTACCAAAGATTCAGCAAGGAAGGCGTCATGAGCAATCGTGACGCCTTTTTTGTTTTCCGTGTCCTGTCATGCCACAGACCATCGCTTCCCCCGTCCATTTCGAACTCGTCATCAAGAAGAGCCGTTTCATTGCCTGCGTCCAGCCGATGCCTGCCAGGGCCGGCGCCCAGCAGGTCGTCGCCAGCCTGCGCGCCGAGCACCCCGGCGCCGCCCACGTATGCTGGGCCCTGCTGGCCGGCGGCCAGTCGGCCGCGGTCGACGACGGCGAACCGAGCGGCACCGCGGGACGCCCCATGCTCGACGTGCTGCGCCACCAGGACCTGGAAGGCGTGCTGGCCACCGTGGTGCGCTACTTCGGCGGGGTCAAGCTGGGTGCGGGCGGCCTGGTGCGCGCCTATACCGACAGCGTGGCGCAAGCCCTCCTGCTGTCGCAGAAGGTGCCGATCATCAAGCTGCAGGCCATGCGCTGCACGGCGCCGTATGCGCTCGAAGGCATGGTGCGGCGCGAACTCGACGCCGCCGGCGCCCACCTGGACGCGGTGGCGCATGGCGACGAGGTCCTGTTCGACTTCAGCCTGCCCGCGCAGGATGCCGGCGCGCTGCGCACCCGGCTCGACAATGCCGGCCACGGCCGCATCGCCTGGCCAGACATCGATGAGTAAGGGTTAGTACGTACTTCATACCAGGCCGCTATACCTGTCATCACGACTCAAAAGCGGACTGGGCGCGCATCAAGCGCTATAGTGGCCGATCCTCCTCGCCACGCGCAGCGCATCTTGATCAAGAAAAGCCTTCTTCCCCTCGCCCTCGGCGGCTTCGGCATCGGCATGACCGAATTCGTCATCATGGGCATCCTGCCCGACATCGCCGGCGGCCTGCAGATCAGCATCCCCCAGGCCGGCTACCTCATCACGGCCTATGCGCTCGGCGTCGTGGTCGGCGCGCCGACCCTGGTAAGCCTGATGGCGCACCGCCCGCCGCGCAGCGTGCTGATCTGGTTCATGCTGATGTTCACGCTGTTCAATGCGATGTCGGCCTTCGCGCCGAACTTCGAAGTGATGATGCTGTCGCGCTTCATGGCCGGCCTGCCGCACGGCGCTTTCTTCGGCGTCGGGGCGGTCGTCGCCAGCCGCCTGGCCGACGAGGGCAAGGTGGCCGCCGCATTGGCGACCATGTTCACCGGCCTGACGCTGGCCAACGTCGTGGGCGTGCCGGCGGGAACCTGGCTCGGCCACAACATGAGCTGGCGCGCCGTGTTCCTGGTGGTGGCGGTGATCGGCCTGCTCACCGTGCTGGCCCTGCGCCAGCTGGTGCCGTCAATCGAGGCCAAGGGGCGCACCAGCCTGAAACAGGACCTGCGCATCTTCCGCAGCCCGGCACTGTGGCTGGCGCTGGCCATCACCTCGATCGGCACCGGCGGCTTCTTCGCCTTCTTCAGCTATATCGCGCCGCTGCTGACCGAAGTCAGCGGGTTCAAGCCGTCGACGATCCCGATGGTGATGACCGTGGTCGGCGTCGGCATGACGGTGGGCGTGAACCTGGGCGGCCGCCTGGCCGACCGCGTGCCGCCGCTGCAGGCCATCCTGATCCTGCTGGTCACGATGACAGGCCTGCTGCTGAGCAATGGCCTGTTCGCGAGCTCGCAGGCGGCCATGCTGGTGCTGGCCTTCGCCACCGGCGCCAATGCGCTGGCATTGGGCCCGCCGATCCAGATGCTGCTGATCGAGCATTCGCGCGAAGCGGAAATGCTGGGGTCCTCGCTGGGTCAGTCGGGCTTCAATATCGGCAACGCCCTGGGCGCCTTGCTCGGCGGGATTCCGCTGACCCTGGGCTATTCCTATGCCTCGCCACAATGGGTCGCGGCCGGCCTTGCCCTGTCGGGTGTCCTGCTGGCCCTGGCGATGCTGGCGCAGGGCCGGCAGCAGGCGCGCGCCTGCGCCTGCTAAGCGCTCAGGCAGCCAGCCCGGGCGCTTGCACGAGCTCCTTGCGGGCCTTCCTGCGGCCCGCGACGGCCATGGCGGCGCCGGCAAGCATCAGCGCCAGCGTGCCCGGTTCCGGCACGTCGGTCATCGGCGGAGCCACCACGATGTCCCGGAAACCGGCGAGCTCGGTCGGGGCGAAGTAATGCTTGGCATTGACCTGGATGGTCGAATCCCAGCTGTTCACCACCAGTTGCCCATTGATCACGCCCCAGTTGGCGGTAACGGCCGCCTTGGGCGCCAACACGCTGCCGATGATGCCCTTCAGGTTGAGCGCCATGGCATCCGGAAAATTGAACAGCACGTTGTAGTTGCGTAGCGGTTCGAAGCTGATGCCGCCATCGTTGAAGGTGGCGGAATTGCCGCTGACGTTGAAGATCAGGGTCTGGCCCGCTACCAGGTTGTCAAGGCTCCAGCTGCTCGAGGTCCGAAACATGTCGGCGGACACATTGAACACGTCGACACCGCCCTTGCCGCTGCCGCTGACACGCACGCCGCTCCACAGCGTGCTGACGCTGCCGCTTGCCTCCAGCTTGGCGAGGTCCTCGGACAGGCTGAGGTAATAGGCCGAAGCGGCGGCGAAGTCGATCGGGCTGGCGCTCGTGCTTTGCGGCCTGGCGGCATGTTCCAGCGTGGTCTTGCCGCCGGCATAGATCTGGCCATGGTTGATCGAGCCGCTCGACAGCTTGATGTCGCCCTGGGCGACAAGCGCGTGATTGCCGAACGCGGCCTGGCGCTCGGCATTGATCGAGTAGGAAGCGATGTCGACGTTGCCACCCGAGACCACGGCGCCTTCCACGTCGCTGTAGCGCGCTGAAAAATTGCCGAGCGTGTAGATATTCGCCCCGCCCATCATGCTGCCCAGGTCGATGACGCCTGCCTCGGCCGTGCCTGCCGACGTGAGTGCTGCCAAAACGAGAGCGGTTCTCAACATGATGATTTTAGGAAATATTAGATTCCCTACAGTATCATCAGATTAATCAATTTTCTCGCGTCCTACGACTTATGGAAGAGGACGGGACGGGCTAGACCAGCGTGGCGTCGCCCAGCGCCTGGGCGGTCTCGGCCGCTTCGCTGCGCAGGACCTGCAGCGTCGCCGCCTCGAGCGGTCCGGCTTCGTGGTCCTCAAACGGGCTGCCCAGCGGCGAGTCGACCAGCGCATAGCGGTTCGCCAGCAGTAGCGTGTCGAGCAGGGTGTGCGGCGCCGGGTTCAGGACGCCGTCGCGCAGTCCGCCGACGGCCTCGGCCACATCGGCGGGAATCGCGAGCTTGCGCATGATCTCCAGGCTGGCCACGTCCTCGACCAGCACGCCCCAGTTCTCGGTATCGTCCTCGAGCAGGCCGGGGAACTCGTCGGCGCGCGACAGCAGGTAGAAGCCGCCGACCTCGTGCACGATGCCCGCGAACAGCGCGGTGTCGGGATCGACTTTGGTGACGTGGCGCGCGATGGCCTGCGCCAGTGCCGCCACCTGGGCGCTGTGGGTCCATAATTGCTCGGCCTTGGCGCGCAGCACCCGGTCGGCGATGCGGTGGCCGAACTGGCGCACCATCAGCGCCGCCACCAGGCCGCGCAGGCGGCGGTAGCCGATGCGCAGCACGGCCGCCCGCACATTGCTCACCTGGACGCTGCCGGCAGCCCCGTAGGCGGCGGTATTGGCCAGCGCCACGGTGCGCGCGGCCAGCTGCGGTTCGGACAGCACCAGGCGGATCGCTTCGTCCACATGGCAATCCGGATCGTCCAGGGCCAATTGCAGGCGCAGCACGGCATTCACGCTGGTGGGAAAGGTGATGTCCCCACGCGCGGCCTGGGCGGCGATGTATCCGAAGGCTTCGAGTTTGTTCACGGGGCAATTATAAGTCGGTCCGGCCCGGGACCGGCAGGTGTTGTGGCCAAAAAGAAAAAGCCCGCACGGCAGGCGTGCGGGCTGTCGGTCTTGCACGACGATTATTTGACCTTCAGCGTGCTCTTGACGCGGGTAACGCCGTCGACGCCCTTGGCAACCTTCTCGGCACGCTCGGCTTCGGCCTTCGAGTCGACGAAGCCGCTCAGCATGACGACGCCCTTCTCGGTCTCGACCTTCACGGCCAGCGCGCTGGTGTCCTTCTCGGCGGCCAGGCCGGCCTTGACCTTGGCGGTGATCGCCGCGTCCGACATGTTGGACGCGGTGCGCGAGCCGGCGTTCTCGGTCTTGTCGGCCGCGTTCGAGGCGGTCGCGCGGGTCTTGTCGCCGGCGTTCTCGGCGGCGCGCTCGGTGGTGGCGGCGGCGCCGGCGGTCAGTTCCCTGGTCTTGTCGGCAACGTTGCGGCCGGCTTCCTTGGTCTTGTCGACCGCGCCGGCGATGGCGTTACGGGTCTTCTCGCCGGCACGCTCCAGGGCCGTATCCGGCTTGTCCTTGTTCTCGACCAGGCAGGCGGTCTTGCTGCCCTTCTCTTCGCACTTCTCGACCGCGGCCGACTTCACCGGGTCCTTGGTATCGGTCGACGCGACCAGGCCGGCGCTGCCGGCGGCGCCCGCGGTGGCGGCGGTGCTGCCGCTGCCGCCGGTGGTGCTGGCGCGGGTGTCGCGCTTGCCGTCGAGCTCGGCCAGCGCGGCGGTGCGCACCGACTTGGCGGTGTTCATGCAGCTGTCCTTCTGGTTGCCTTTCATGGCATCGCACTTCTCTTCGGCCAGCTCATACTCGGCCTCGGCCAGCTTGCGGTGTGCGGCATTGAGGCGGTCCGGAGTGTTGTCGTACTTTTGCGCAGCGGCCAGTTCGGCTTTGGCGCGGGCGACGTCGGCCTGCTCTTCGCAGACGTCTTCCTTGGTCAGGGCATCGCACTTGTCCTTGGCAACGTCGTGCTCTTTCTCGATCTTCTGCATGGCCGCGCGGTAGCCGGCGGCGTCGGACTGGGCAAAAGCGGGAGCAGCGGCGATGGTGGCGCCGGCAACGGAGGCCAGCAGGGTGGCGAGGAGTCGGTTCATGATGTGTCCCTTGTGGTAGGTTGTTGTGATGACATCATTAGACGCTCTACACCCGACAACATCTGTGCGACAACGTACACTCGTCCGCTCAGCGTCCAATTGGCGGCCCCGACTGTTGCTGCGAGGCCGCGCGCAACAGGGTCATTCGGCGGCCAGCAGGCCTTCGCGCCAGAGCCCGTCGACGTCATCGAAGGGCGCCTCGGCCTTGCCGAACGCGGCAGAGTCGCCCGCCAGGCGTACCCAGGCGCGGGTGTCGTGACCGCTGCGCGGCACCGCCACCTTGGCGCGCACGCCGGACAGCCAGCGGTACACGTGCCCGTACTGGTCCGGATTGTTGTGCCGGATCCAGGCCAGCGCGGCCAGGTCGGCGAAGCCTTCTTCGCGGCGGGTCTCGCGCATCGCCTTCGACGCCGCCAGCAGCGAGGCGTCAAGGGCGCGCTCGTCGCCCACCTCGACGAAGCCGGCCGGCAATTCATGCCAGACGCCCTGCACATAGCGCCAGCAGTGCGCGATCTCGTGCGCCGCCATGGCTTCGATCAGCACCCCCTGCTCCGCCTCCGGAATGCCGGCCAGCACGGTCTCGGCATCGGGGTTGTTGCGCAGGGACATGACCAGCTTGCAGCGGCCCTTGTCGAAACCCATGGCCAGCGGCACGTCGCCGGGACGCGGCTGGGGCTGGACGGTGATGTCGAGGGGAAGCTTGAGTTGCTGGGAGTAGGCCAGCACCGGTCCGGCGGCGCTGAGCCAGCGCTTTTCCAGTGCGGTCAGCTCGGCGGCATGCAGGTCGGGCGCCGCCGTGAGGGCGCAGACCGCGACGAGGATCAGGGGCTTGAACACGAGAATTCTCCCAAGGACGATGAAATGCCTATCGGCAATTCTAGCCCGTGAGAAAGGCCGTCTTTCGGGAATATTTTTCTCTGTGTCGAGAACGATAAACTTGTCAGTTTTGCTTCGGCTGGTCGGCTTCGCCCGCCGGCAGCACCGGGGCAACCATGGCCGCAAGGCGCTGTGCCTCGGCTTCCATGGCGGCGGCGGCAGTCGATGCCTGCAGCAGGGCCGTGGTGCGGCGCGAACTCTCGGTCTGGGCTCTAGCCTGGCCCTCTTCCAGGCCGATCGCGGAGGTCACCGCCGTGACGCGCGCCACGGCATTGGCGATCGCCTGCAGGGCGCCGGCGTCTTCCATGTGGGCCACCGGACTGCCGACCAGGTCGCGGATATCCTTCACCACCGCGCTCGAACGCAGCGCCAGCGCCTGCAGTTCCTGCACCACGGCGGTCTGCTCTTCGTCGTGCTCGCCGGTGCGCAGCGCCTGCACCGCGGCGTCGAGCGCCAGGATGTTGGCGCGGAAGGCCAGGCCGTCGATGGCGCCGACGATGTCGTCGACGCGCTTCGGCGCGGCTTCCTCCGGCGCGGCCGGGGCCGCTTCATCCACGTCGGGCAGCGCTTCCTTCTCACGCGGCAGCCCGCGCACGACATACCAGGTGCCCGCCACGGCCGCCGCCACGGCGCCTGCGCACAGCAGCACGATCCACTGCGCGAATCCGGACGCCAGCTCGCGCGCCGAGGCCATGTCGTCGGCCGCGAGCTTCTGCTCGAGTTCGATGAAGCGGTTCAGGCTGGCGAGCCAGTCCACGAAAGCCGGCGCCGCCTGCTGCGACAGCAAGCTGGCCGCCTCGCGCGTTTCTCCGAGCGCATGCAGGGCGATCACACGGTCGACCAGGGCACGGGTGCGGCGCTCCTGCTCCTTGATGGCGGCCAGGGCCTCGCGTTCCGCGGGCAGGATGCCCGGCAGTTCATGGAACAGTGCGTTCAGCGGAGAAGCGGCGCGTGCATAGGCATCGGCCAGGGTCTTGAGACGGGCGATCGGGGCTGCGGCGGCAACGGAATCGGGGGCCAGGGCGACGTCGCGCAGTGCGATCGCACGATCGTGCACGCTGCTGCGCAGTTCGAAGGCGTAGCGCAGCTTGATGCCGCTGACGTCGTCGATGCGGAACAGCATCTGCTCGATCTGCCCCGCGCGCGCTGCGGCCAGCACGGAGAGCGCGATCATCAGGAGGATCACGGCGCCGTAGCCGATGGCCAGCCGCGCGCCGGTGGTAAGGGGCTTCGTCGTCATGTTCTGTCTTTCTGCAGCCTGGGAATTTCCCCCAAGCAATGCAGCGACTATAACATGCTCCCTGTATGGATTGACGGAGCTTTCAGTTTAGTTTAAGTAAAAGCCGGCGGCACTGTTGCGTCCATACCAATGATACCGCCGGCTCCATCGCTTGCCGTCTTACTTCGTCAGCGACGCCGCAGTCACGAAGTTCGGACGGATGTCGTTCGGCACGCTCGACTTGAGGCGGTCGAGCGCCTTCTGCACTTCCGGACGGATTACCACGTACTTCGCCATCATCGCCTTGGCGGCCTCGTAGTCGCCGGTGGCCTCGATGGTCAGGAAATCGCGGTCGAGGTCGGCAACCGCGCCCTTGATCTTCTTGAAGTCCACCGAGAAGCTGCCGTCGCTATTGGCCACGAAAGCGCCCTTGTCGAGCAGGTAGTTCATCTGGATCGCCATGCCGCGCGCGTGCGAGGAAGTCAGGCCGAAATGCAGGGTGCGGAAGGCGGAGGCCAGGAAGGTGTTGTACAGCTTGCGCTCGGCTGAGCTCCCCTGCCCCAGCGTGTCCTTCAGCAGGCCCTTGTCCATCATGTAGCCCAGCGCCCACAGGCCGGTGATGTCGGCCTTGGCTTCCTCGATGGTCGAGTAGGTGTCCTTCAGGTCCTGGCGCGGGGTCGATTCCTTGCCGTTCTTCCTGGTCGTGTGCGGGCCGAGGCCGTGCATGATCTCGTGCGCCAGGATGTGGGTGAAGAAGGAGTCGAAATCGAGGTCCTTCTGGTCTTGCGCACGCAGCACCAGCTTCGAGATGGGTTTGAGGGTCGATTCGAACTTCGCTTCCTGCACGTTCTTGAGCATCACGCGCTTGGAACCGCGCTCGCGGATCACGCGCTCGTCGTTCGGCAGGTTGTAGGCGGCGGTCTGCACGCCCATGTTGCCGTCGCCGGCGCCGAATACCTGGTTGACCACCACCATCGGGGCGATCGCGCCGACCTTCGGGTTGCGGTACTGCTTGGCCAGCGGCAGGTTGTCTTCCAGCTCCTGCAGGTGCTTGCCGAAGAAGGCCAGCTTCTGCGTTTCCTTCTGGTCGCGGATGCTCACATAGGCTTCGAAGGCGGCCTTGTAGCCGAACAGCTCGTCGTTATAGGTCTCATACGGGCCAATCGTGACGTCGACCGGCGAATCCAGGTCCATCCAGGCAAAGTCCGAGGCCAGGTAGTCGTTGGACAGGAAAGCATCGGCGCGCAGCGTCAGGAATTTCTTGAGCGAGGCGTTGTCGGTGAGCGCGGCGGCTTCGCGCAGCAGCTTGGCCAGCTTCTCGAGCTCCGGGCGGTATTCGTCCGAATACTTCACGGTGCGGAACTTGCCGTCCGGACCGGTACGGATGACGGTGAAGAACCACTGCGCGTCGGCCTTCTGCGCTGCCGGCAGGCCGTTCATCCAGCCCTCCAGCGCTTCCTTGCTCGCGTTCTCCGGGTAGAAATTGGCGCCCAGCGGCTTCTTGGCCGGGATCTTGATGCCGGCATATTCGGCGGGCATGAAGGACCCGTTGTCGTCGAGGCTGGACCATGGGCCCTTGTTCAGCCAGAAGGCGTTCTGGCGCGCGCGGCCGAGTTCCGAATTGTCCTTCTGCAGGGCGGCCCACAGGGCTTCGTTGCCGGCCCAGCGCTGGCGCAGCTGCAGGGTGTCGATGATCCTGGCCGCTTCGATCAGCTTGGCCATCGCGGCGCGGTCGCCTTTCGAGAGCTTCGAGGTGTCGGCCTTGAGCTCGGCGGGTGCGAAGCGCTTGGCCATGGTGCTCAGTTGGGCGACCGTGGCGGGTTCGGCATAAGCGCTGCTGATGGCAGCAAACAACACGAGAGGAGCGAGGAATTTCTTCATGGTGTCTCTAGTCAAATAGTTGTAGTCCGGCGATTGTAATCGCTTGTCCCGTCATTGCCCTTGTTGGGCGTCCAGCCGGGGACCCGTGTACTGCATCAGCAAGCCTTTCGGCCCCACCGCCCACCCCTGCGCCGGGCCGGCGAAACCGACCGTGTTCATCGGCGTCTTGTCGAGCTCCTTCCAGGTGCGGCCGGCGTCCGGCGAGTAGCCCGATCCGGCCAGGCCGGCGGCCACCAGCGCACGGGGTGCGCCGGGCACCGGCACCACCACCGACATGTAGCCCGCGGGCGCCACCTCTACCTGCGTCCAGCTGGCGCCGCCGTCGACGGTATAGGCGCCGTTGGTGCCGGCCATGCGGGTTTCCTTGTAATCGCCGCCGGCCGCGAAACCTTCTTTCTGGTTCAGGAAGGCGACCGAAAACACGCCGCGCGCGGCGGCGCCGGCCGGAATCGGGGTCGACGACACGCGCCAGGTCTTGCCGCGATCAGGGGAGTGGAAGACGCGCGAGCTGGCGCTGCCGCCGGTGGCGATCCAGGCGTCGCCCGTGCCGGCCACCGTGAGGCAGGTGCCGCTGGCGGCAAAGGCGCCCTCGTTCGGCATGGCCTCCAGCCCCTTGGCGGCGACTTCCTGCCAGCTGCGGCCGCCGTCGCCGGTGGTGTAGACCTGGAAGCTGCCCTTGACCGGATCGCCGAACAGGATGCCGTTGTCCTTGTCCCAGAAGGCCATCGCGTCCCAGAAGCCCTCGGCCACCGCGTTCGTGGTGACCAAGGCCCAGGTCGCGCCGCCGTCCTCGGTACGATAGATGCGCGAGGCCGCGCCGGGACCCGCCCCCATCACGACGGCCGTCCTGGCGTCGAAAGCGTGGATGTCGCGGAAGTCGATCTTGTCTGCATCCGGCACCTGCATCGCCTGCCAGGCCTTGCCGTCGACGGTGCGCAGGACGGTGCCCTTGGCGCCGCTGGCCCAGGCGACCTTGCTGCTCACGACGGACAGGCCGCGCAATTCGGCGCCGGTGCCGCTCGGGACGGGTTGCCAGGATTGGGCGGAGGCTGCGCTGGACGCCAGGAGGGCGGCGATGAGCAGGGCACGTGCGGGCAGGGACATGGGTGCGGATCCTCGTATGGTTGAGTATCCGCCCATTGTAGCCTGCCGCTGTGGCCCTGCAAGCCGGGCTTAGATGCCGGGTTTCGCGATCGTGGCGAGCGCCTCGCCCTGCTCCCAGCCGCCGCCGAGCGCGCGCGCCACGGCCACGGTGGCCAGCAGGCGCTGGGTGCGGATCTGCGCCGCCGCCCGGTCCGCCGCCAGGGCGTTGCGCTGGGCATCGGTCACGTCGAGGTAGGTCGACACGCCGCGCTCGTAGCGCGCCTGCGCCACCAGCAAGGCGCGCGCCGCGGCCTGCTGGGATTGCGCCTGCACCTCGCCCTGCTGCTGGCGCTGCTGGACGTCGGACAGCGCGTCTTCCACTTCGCGCAGCGCGGTCAACAGGCGCGTCTGGTGATTCGCCACCGCTTCTTCGTAGCGCGCTTTGGACAACGCCAGGTTGGCGCGGTTGCGGCCGCCGTCGAATACCGGCAGCGACAGCGCCAGCGGACCGATCGAGAACTGGCGCGCACCGCCGCTGGCGATGTCGCGCAGGTGTTCGGAGGCGAAGCCGAAGTTCGAGGTCAGCGAAAGCGACGGATAGAAGGCGCCTTCGGCCACGCCCACCTGCGCGTTGGCCGCCTTCAGCTGGGCCACGCTGGCGGCCAGGTCGGGACGCTGCTTCAGGAGGCTGGCCGGCAGGCCGACCGGAATGCTTGGGGGCAGCGGCAGCTGTGCGCCGGCGCTGTCGGCCAGCACGGGTTGGCTCGGCGAAGCGCCCACCAGCGCGGCCAGCGCGTGCTCGACCGCATTGCGCTGGCGCTGCACCTCGTGCAGGTCGGCTTCGGCATTAGCGCGCTCGATGCGGGCGCGCGAGACGTCCAGCTCGTTCGACAGGCCGGCCTTGAAGCGCGCTTCCACCAGGTCTTGCGCTTCGCGGCGAGCGTCCAACGCCCCTCGCAGGATCGCCAGCTCGGCGTCCAGGCCGCGCAGCTGCCAGTAGGACTGGGCCACCTGGCTCGAGAGCATCAGGAGCACGCCGTCGCGATCAATCTGGGCCGCCAGCGCCCCGGCGTCGGCCGCTTCCACCACGCGGCGCACGCGGCCCCACAGGTCCAGTTCATACGAGAACGAGGCGCCGACGCTGAAGTTGTTGCCTTCGATCGAGCGCCCGCCCAGGGCGATGCCCTGCGCGGTCTCGGCCGAGGTACGCGAGTTCGACACGCCCGCGCTCACCGCGACATTCGGCGCCTGGCCGGCGCGCACCACGCCCAGCTGGGCCTGGGCCTGCAGCAGGCGCTGCGCCGCGGCCTGCACGCCGGGGTTGTCGCGCAGGGCGCGCGCCTCCAGGCTGTCCAGGGTGGCGTCGCCGAACACGGTCCACCACTGGGCCGGCAGGCGCGCCGCCTCATTCGTGGCGCTGGCATGCCGGTAGGCCGCGTCGGCTGCGCCTGCGGGCGCCTTGAAGTCGGGGCCGACGGTGGCGCAGCCGCCCAGGGCCGCGGCCAGCGCGGAGACAAGTACAAGCTTCTTCAACATTTCATTCTCTCTCTATCAGTGTGCGCCCGAGGCGCCGCCCGGCGACTTGACCTTGTCCGCCAGCCAGATCGCGGCGATGCAGCCCAGCAGCACCACGCCGATGATCAGGAAGCCGTCGTTGTAGGCCATCACGTAGGACTCGCGCCGCACGATGCGATCGACCACGGCCAGCGCCTGGCTGGCGGCCGTGGCCGGATCCATGCCATTGGCAATGAAACCCTGGGTCAGCGCATCCAGGCGCCCCTGGGTCGCCGGGGCATAGCTCGACACCGCCTCGCCCAGGCGCGCCGAGTGGAAGTGCTCGCGCACCGTCAGCGCCGTGGCCAGCAGGGCGATGCCGATCGAGC
This sequence comes from Massilia sp. UBA6681, assembly GCF_002454935.1. NCBI lineage: Bacteria > Pseudomonadati > Pseudomonadota > Betaproteobacteria > Burkholderiales > Oxalobacteraceae > Massilia > Massilia sp. UBA6681. Next base: position 10,827 of record NZ_DKJX01000086.1, on the reverse strand, counting down.
CGCCCAGGTTACGGGTCATGTTGAACAGGCTCGAGGCCGAGGGCATGTCCTTCGGCGCCAGGCCCTGCATCGCGAAGTTCGACAGGGTCAGCATCACGAAGGGCTGGCCGATCGCGCGGATCACCTGGGTCACCATCAGCTGGTCATAGCCTGTGGTCGCATCCATGAAGGCGTTCATCAGGCAGGAGCCGCCGAACAGCAGCAGGCCGAAGGAACACAGGATGCGGTTGTCCACTTTCGAGGACAGCGCCGCCGCGAAGGGCATCACCAGGAGCTGCGGCAGGCCGACCCAGGCGATCACTTCGCCGATCTGCATCGGCGTGTAGCCCGCGATCTGGCCGAGGTACAGCGGCAGCAGGAACGAGGACCCGTATAAACCCATGCCGGTCACCGCCGACAGCACGGTCGCCACCAGGAAGTTGCGCTGGCCGTAGAGGCGCAGGTTCACGAAGGGATCGGGTCTGGTAAAGCTCACCGCCACCCAGCCCAGGATGCCCACCAGCGACAGCGAAGCGAAGCTGACGATGAAGGAGGACTCGAACCAGTCCTTCGAATTGCCCTCTTCCAGGAAGATGGTCAGGCAGGCCAGGCCCATGGCCATCAGGCCGATGCCGAGCCAGTCCGCGTTCACCAGCGCCTTGAGGTTCGTCTTTTCGCGGTCCATGCCGTACACCAGGCCGGCGATCAGGAGCACGCCCGGCACCCAGTTGATGTAGAAGATCGAGGGCCAGCCGTAGATCTCGGACAGGTAGCCGCCCAGGGTCGGGCCCATGGCCGGCGCCAGGGTGGCGGTGAGGCCGAAGATCGCCATGCCGACCGCGCGTTTGGAAGCGGGCAAGCGCGTCATGACGAGGGTCATCGCCATCGGGATCAGGGCGCCGCCGGTGAAGCCCTGCAGCATGCGGAACACGATCATGCTTTCCAGGTTCCAGGCCGCGCCGCACAGGGTCGAGAACAGCAGGAACAGCGCGGTGGTGCCGATCATGTAGGCGCGCGCACCCAAGGCGCGCGTGAACAGCGCGGTCATCGGGATCACGACGATCTCGGCGCACAGGTAGGCGGTCGATATCCACGAGCCCTCTTCCTGCGTGGCCGACAGCGAACCGAGGATGTCGCGCAGCGAGGAGTTGGTGATCTGGATGTCGAGCACCGCCATGAAGGCGCCCAGCATGCCGGCGGCCACCGCGATCCAGGTGCGCGCGTCGATGCGGACGCCGTTGGCCGGCGCTCCCGGCATCACGCCAGGAGGAGCGGCCTTGGTGAGGCTGGTCATCGTCTTTCCTTAGCGGGCGACGGCCGCGGTCTGGCGATCCGAACCGCGGGCCACCTTCTGGCCGAGTTCCACTTCGGCGATGACCGACATGCCCGGCACCAGGCGGCCGGCGTACTTCTTCACGTCCGCCGGATCGAGCACGATCTTGACCGGCACGCGCTGGACGATCTTGGTGAAGTTGCCGGTCGCGTTATCGGCCGGCAGCAGCGCGAACTGGTTGCCCGAGGCCGGCGAGAAGCTGTGCACCCGGCCGAGCAAAGGCTTGCCCGGCAGCGCGTCGACTTCGAGCGAGACCTGCTGGCCCGGCTCCAGGCCGGCCAGCTGGGTTTCCTTGAAGTTGGCGGTGACCCAGACCTCGTCCTCGACCACGGCCAGCAGTTGCTGGCCCGGCTGCACGCGGGCGCCGACTTCCACGCTGCGCTTGCCCACGCGCCCCGGCACCGGCGCGACGATGCGGTTGTAGGCCAGCTGCTGCTGGGCGTCCTTGAGCTGGGCCTGCAGCACCTTGACCTGGGCCTTCAGCACGTCGCGCCCGGCGCTGGCTGCGGCCACCTGGGCCTGGGCGGCGCCGGCACTGTCGCGGCGCGCCGCCACGTCGGCGACGGCAGCGGCGCGCGCGGCGCTGGAAGCATCGACCTCCGCCTTCGACACCGCCTTCATGGTCTCGTTGTAGAGCTGGCCGAAGCGCTCGGCATCCTGGCGCGCGCGCACCAGCTGGGCCTCGGCCTGCCTGACCTGGGCGCCGGCCGCGGCGGCCTGGGCGCGCACCTGCGTCACCTGGGCATCGGCCTGGGCGATCTGCTGCTCCACGCTGGCGATCTGCGCCTCGATCTGCTCGACGCGCACGTGGTGGTCGGCCGGGTCCAGCTCGGCAATCACCTCGCCTGCCTTGACAAGCTGGTTGTCGTCCACCAGCACGCGCGTGACCACGCCGGCCACGCGGCTCGATACCGGGTGCACCCGGCCGGTAACGTAGGCGTTCTCGGTTTCCACGTAATGCTGGCTGCGATACCACATGCGCCCGCCTGCCCCGAGGGCCAGCACGGCGATCAGCCCCACCACGCCCAGCACGCGCTTGTTGGGCGGCGCCTTGCCCGGCGCCGCGGGGGTCTGGACAGCCTGCTGCATAGCCGGGGCCGAGGTGTGCGATTCTGCCATGGGGTCAAACTCCGAAGAAAAATGAAATGGGTCATGCGCATTATTTGCCAGTGTTCGGCCGAAGTCAAGAAATGAAACGGTTGCATTTCATTTTTATTGGATTAGAATGAAGCCATGACGAAAGCCACCAGTCCCGTTCCCGCTACTCCGACCAAGTCCGCCGGCCGTCCCAAGGCCTCGGAGGTCGAAGCACGCACCCAGGAACTGATCGACGCCGCCGGCTGCCTGTTCATCAAGCATGGGTACGCCGGCGTGAGCCTGGAAGCCATCGCGCGCGAGGCGCGGGTGGCGGTGCGTACCATCTACGTGAAATTCGGCGGCAAGGCCGGCCTGCTCAAGGCTGTGCTGCAGGCGCGGCGCGAGCGCTTTTTCCCGGTCGGGAAAATGGATGTCGACCAGCGCCCGGTCCGCGAGGTCATCGACGAGTTCGCCGGCTATTTCTACGACATGCTGTGCGAGCCGGACGCGATGATCCTGCAGCGCGTGGTGATGGCGGAAGCCAGCACCAATCCCGAGCTGGCCGAGACCTTCTACGAGGCGGGGCCGCGCATGACGCGCGAGATGCTCGAACGTTATTTCGCCCGGCCGGACGTGCGTGCCCAACTGCGTCCCGATGTGCCGGTCGCCCTGCTGCCCGCGCACCTGATCGCCTGCGTCAACGGCGACCCGGTAGTGCGCTATCTCTTCCCCGAGCGCGAGCCCCCGCGCGCGGAAGCGCGGCGTATGCTTGCCGAACGTTTAGAGTTGTTTTACCGCAGCATTTTTTGACCATATGGTCAAAAGCGGGTCTGTGCGTCATCGCACCGACCTTGGGCAAGCTTTTATGACAATCTGACATCCTTATTAATGGAGGATGTCATGAACAATAAAACGACAGCGGCTGTTCGCCGCGAGGAGGAAGCATGAGCAAGTCTTCCCGTTACGAATGGCGCGACCAGCAGGCTGCCCTGCAGGAGCGTATGAAGCTTTTCCTGCAAAACCCGAACAACGAACAGCTGGAAGCGGTCGTTACGGAAATGCGCGCCTACGCCGCTGCCGCACAATCCGGCAGCATCGATATTCCGCAGCGCTTCATCGCGTTCACCTGAACAAGCCGACACCACAACGCCGCCCCGCGCAAGCCGGGCGGCTTTTTTTTGTCCAGGCCGCCAGGCTTCAGCCGGCCATGGCCGGGGCCGGCATCCCTTGCGCCTGGGGCTCGAAGTCGAACAGCCGGCTCAGGCAATACACCTTGCGCGGGGCGCGGTGGCGTTCGTGGATCTCCCGGGTCATCACTTCGACCCGGCGCGGCTGGAGCGACAGCTGGCGTGGGTCGATGTAATCCGGCGCCCCTTCCATGAAGCGCGCCGCAAGCTGCTGGGTAATGGTGCCGTGAACAAGATGCTGCTCCCCATGGACCGTGGTCCTGAGCTCGAAGCAGCGCGTTTCGGGCAGGACGAATATCGTCCCGACATATTCATTGCCGTACTCGACCATGGCACTCCCCCTGTAGCTTGACACGCAACCGGCGGCAAGTGGCTCGCCGCCACACGTTCCCATCATAGCAAGTACATACGGCAGCGCGCCGCGCAATTCGCGCTATTCGGATGCAATTCGCGCCGCACCGCTGCAGCTTCGTCGCAAGCACGGGCGCGGCCCCGGCCTCTTCCCCAGAATAGGCCATCAACCCACTCATGGAGACCGTCATGCAAGCCATCCGTATCGCAGCCGCCCTCGCCCTCCTCGTTTCCGGCGCCGCCAGCGCCGCCGATCTCACGCTGCGCATCGAGGACGTCAAGTCCGCGCAAGGCAGCATCATGGTCGCACTCTATGATTCGGCCGACAGCTTCCTGAAGCGCCCGGCCAGGGCTGCCCGGCTGGCTGCCGCGGCCGGCGCGGTAGACCTGGTGATCAAGGACTTGCCGGCGGGCGACTATGGCATCGCCCTGTTTCACGATGCCAACGACAACGGCAAGATGGACAGCAACGCCATGGGCATCCCGTCGGAAGACCACGCTTTCAGCAACAATGCCCTCGGCACCATGGGACCACCAACATTCTCGCAGGTGAAATTCAGCCTGCCGCCGGCCGGCGCCACCGCCACCATCAGCCTGCGCTGAAGGAGCCGCCATGGACCGCCGCCGCTTTATCGAAGCCGGGCTGGGCCTTGGTGCGCTCGCGCTGGCCGGCCAGGTGCGTGCCGACCAGGAAACCCGGCGCCGCTTCCACGCCGCCCTGGCACGCGACCCGGCACTGGCCGTCTACGCGGACACCGTCGGCAGCCAGGCCGGCGACGCGACGCTCAGCGGACGCCTTCCCGCCGACCTGCAGGGCAGTTTCTACCGCAACGGCCCTGGCCGCTTCGAACTGGGCGGCGAGCGCTACCACCATTGGTTCGACGGCGACGGTTTCGCCCAGCGCTGGACCATTGCCGGCGGCAAGGTCCGGCACCAGGGCCGCTTCGTCGAGACGCGGCGCTACCTGGACGAGACCCGGGCCGGGAAATTCCTCTACCCGTCCTTCGGCACCTGGGTGGCGCACCGCGGATTCCGCGACAACGACAGCCTGAATGCGGCCAATACCAACCTGCTGCCCGTCAACGGCCGCGTGTATGCGCTCTGGGAAGGCGGCTCGGCCATCGAAGTCGATCCGGAGACGCTGGCAACCCGGGGCATCCAGACCTGGCGCGAGGATCTGCGCGCCATGCCCTTCTCGGCCCATCCGAAGTGCGATCCGCAAGGCGGCATGTGGAATTTCGGCGCCCTGCCCGGCTCCGGCCGCATCGCGCTCTACCAGATCGGCGCCGATGGCCAGGTCCTGCGCAGCGCGCTGATCGACGTGCCCGGGCAGGCCATGGTGCACGACTTCGCCGTCAGCGCCCGTCACCTCGTCTTCCTGGTCCCGCCCTACGACCTCAAACCCGGCAAGGACACGAGTTTCGCCGAACGTCACGCCTGGGCCGGGAGCGGACCGTCCGCGCGTCCGCTGCGCGCCGTGGTGGTGGCCAAGGACAGCCTCACGATACGCCAGGTGTTCGAACTGCCGCCGCGCATGGTGTTCCACTTCGGGAATGCCTGGGAGGACGGCGCCTGCACCCGCTTCGACGCGGTGCTGCACGAAGGCGACGTGCTGGGCGAACTCGGCGACCTGATGGCCGGCGCACGCCAGACCCGCTCGCGCAGCGAAGCGGTGCAGATCTGCCTCGACCATGCGTCGGGCCAGGCCCGGATCAGCCGCCTGTTCGGCGCGAGCGAATTTCCGCGCGTGGCGCCGCAGTCGGTCGGAAGCCGCCATCGCAAGCTGGTGCTGCTGGGCGGTGACGCGCGGCTAGACTCGGTCAACCTGGTCGATACCGACAGCGGCAAGGTGGATGCCTACCGCTTCGGCGCCGGCTGGCAGGTCGAGGAACACGTGCTGGTGCCGCGCCGCAATGCGCGCTCCGAGACCGACGGCTACCTGGTCGGCGTGGCCCAGGACCTGCGCCGTGGCGTGGGGGTGTTGTGCGTGTTCGATGCGGCACGGGTGAGCGCCGGGCCCTTGGCCCTGGCCCGGCTTCCCTATCGCACACCACACTGCTTTCATGGTAATTTCTTATCAGCATGATAACCGCCGACAAAACCACACCGCGCATTCGCAGCCATCCGCTGGAACTCATTCCCCTGTTCCGGCGCTGGCCCTCGTCTCCAGCCCGCAATATCGCCTATACGGCGATCTGGAGCAGCCTGATCGGCCTGGGCCTGACCGTGACGCAGGAAATGTTCGGCCGCTCGGACATGTCGTTCGGACGCATGCTGTTCTACACGGTCGTGATCAGCAACCTGATCGGCTTCCTGGTCCACGGCGCCCTGCATCTCATCGAGCGCCATGTGCCGCGCGAGAAGGCCGTTCTGTTCCGCAGCGTGCAATTGCTGGCGGTCGGCATGGCCTGCGTGGCCGGCATTCCAGTCGGTAACGCCCTGCTGCAAGGCAGGAACCCATTGTTCTTTTTCCAGGGCGGGAAGGTCATGACCGTCCTGCTCGCCTTCGGCATGCTGACCGCGGTGCTGATCGTACTGGTACTGGCGGCGGGCGAACGCCGCATGCGGCGCGAAGCGGACGCGGCGCGCCAGCAGGAGCAGATCGCGGCCGCCGGAAGGCTGGTGGCCGAGGCGCGCCTGCGCGCGCTGCAGGCCCAGATCGAGCCACACTTCCTGTACAACACGCTGGCCAATGTCGTTGGCCTGATCGACAGCCAGCCGGCCAAGGCGCGCCGCATGCTGGAGCGCTTCATCGACTACCTGCGCGCCAGCCTGTCGGCCAGCCGCGCCGAGCATGCGACCCTGCAGGGTGAACTCGAGCTGGCGCGCGCCTATCTCGACGTGCTCGGCGTGCGCCTGGAAGGCCGCCTGCGCTGGCGCTTCGAGATCGCCCCCGGCATCGATCAGCTGCCGATCGCCCCGATGCTGCTGCAGCCGCTGGTCGAGAACGCGGTCATGCACGGCATCGAGCCCAAGCTGGAAGGCGGCGACATCGTGCTGCGCGCCCACCCGGACGGCGGCCTGCTGTGCATCGACGTGTGCGACACCGGCCTCGGGCTGCGCATGCTGCCGCCCCGCCCCGGCGGTGGCGTCGGCCTGTCGAACCTGCGCGAGCGCCTGCGCCAGCTGTACGGCCCCGCGGCCAGCCTGCGGCTCATCGAAAACCCCGCCGGCGGCGTCAGCGCGCGCCTGCAGCTTCCCCTCCTGGAACCATGCACGACCATTCCCACGCCCTGATCGCGGACGACGAGCCGCACCTGCTCGACTACCTGGAATCGCAGCTGGCCGCCGCCTGGCCCGAACTGCGCGTCACGCGCGCGGCCAATGGGGTGCAGGCCCTGGCGCTGATCGACGAGCTGGCGCCGCACGTGGTGTTCCTCGACATCCAGATGCCCGGCCTGAACGGCATCGAGCTGGCGGCGCGCCTGTGCACCGGCAGCAAGCCGCCGCATGTGGTGTTCACCACGGCCTACGATCACTACACCCTGCAAGCCTTCGAGCACGCGGCGTTCGACTACCTGCTCAAGCCGATCGGGCTGGAACGCCTGTCGCGCACGGTGGCGCGGCTGAAGGCTGCGCTTGCCACGCCCGCCCCGGCGCCTGCGGCCGACGCCCTGCAGGCCCTGCTGCGCCAGCTGGGCGTGGCGGCGCCGGCCCCGCTCCAATGGATCCGCGCGGCCAAGGGCCAGGAAACGCGCTTGATCGCCATCGACGAAGTGATCTACTTCCAGAGCAACGACAAGTACACCAGCGTGTATCTGGCGGATGGCGAAAGCCTGATCCGCACGCCGCTGAGCAAGCTGAAGGAACAGCTCGACCCGCAGCAGTTCTGGCAGATCCACCGCGGCGTGATCGTCGCGGCGCGCCACGTGGCCGGCACCCGGACCGACTTTCGCGGGCGCTTGCACGTGCGGCTCAAGGGGCGCGACGAGCAGCTGGTGGTGAGCCGGAATTACGTGGACCTGTTCAGGCAGATGTAACCCGAGTAACCCGAGGGTCAGGTCTGACATTTGGACACGGGCTCAGCCTTGACATGCGGGTTTGCCGCATTCGTGCTGTTGAGGTCGTGTCCGTTTGTCAGACCTGACCCCGCTGGGAGGGCAAAAAAAAGCGGAACCGGCAAGGTTCCGCTTTTCGTGCATGCCGGGGCAGATTACTTCTTGCGTGCCGGCGGCAGGTCGGTGCAGACGCCCTTGTAGGCTTCCGCCGCCATGCCGATCGATTCGCCCAGGGTCGGGTGCGGGTGGATGGTCTTGCCGATATCCACGCCGTCCGCGCCCATCTCGATGGCCAGCGCCACTTCGCCGATCATGTCGCCGGCATTGGTGCCGACGATGGTGCCGCCGATGATGCGCTTGGTTTCCTTGTCGAACAGCAGCTTGGTGAAGCCCTCGTCGCGGCCGTTGGCGACCGCGCGGCCGCTGGCGTTCCACGGGAAGTGGCCCTTTTCGACGGCGATGCCCTTCTGCTTGGCTTCGTCCTCGGTCAGGCCGACCCACGCGACTTCCGGATCGGTGTAGGCCACCGACGGGATCACCTTGGCATCGAAGAAGGCCTTCTCGCCGTGCGCCGCTTCCGCTGCCACGTGCGCTTCGTGCACTGCCTTGTGCGCCAGCATCGGCTGGCCCACCAGGTCGCCGATGGCGAAGATGTGCGGCACGTTGGTGCGCATCTGGCCGTCCACGCCGATGAAGCCGCGGTCGGTCACGGCCACGCCGGCCTTCTCGGCGGCGATCTTCTTGCCGTTCGGGCTGCGGCCGACGGCCACCAACACCAGGTCGTACAGCTGCGGCTCGGGCGCGGTGGCGCCGGCTTCCGCCGCTTCGAACGAGACCTTGATCCCTTCCGGCAGCGCTTCCACGCCGACGGTCTTGGTCTTCAACATGATGTTGTCGAAGCGGTGCGCGTTGTACTTCTGCCAGACCTTGACGGCCTCGCGGTCGGCGCCCTGCATCAGGCCGTCCATCATCTCGACCACATCGATGCGCGCACCCAGGGTCGAGTACACGGTTGCCATTTCCAGGCCGATGATGCCGCCGCCGATGACCAGCATGCGCTTCGGCACCTGGCGCAGTTCCAGCGCGCCGGTCGAGTCGACGATGCGCGGATCTTCCGGCACGAAAGGCAGCTTCACCACCGAGGAACCGGCGGCGATGATCGCCTTGGCGAACTTGACGACGCGCTTAGAGCCGTCGGCTGCCGTGACCTCGATGTGGTTCGGGCTCAGGAACTGGCCCACGCCCTGCACCACGTTGACCTTGCGCGCCTTGGCCATGAAGTTCAGGCCGCCGGTCATCTTCTTGATCACGCCATCTTTATAGGCGCGCAGCTTGTCGATGTCGACGTCGGGCTTGGCGAAGCTGACGCCCAGGTCGGCCATGTGCGCGGTCTCGTCCATGATGTGCGCCACGTGCAGCAGCGCCTTGGACGGGATGCAGCCCACGTTCAGGCAGACGCCGCCCAGGGTCGCGTACTTCTCGACCAGCACGGTGTTCATGCCCAGGTCAGCCGCGCGGAAGGCGGCCGAGTAGCCGCCAGGACCGGCGCCCAGCACCATCATTTCGCATTCGATGTCGACCGGGCCGCTGTAGCTGGCCGCGCCCGGCGCCGGGGTGGCGCTTGGCGTGGCCGCCGGCGCCGGATGGGCCGGTGCGTACGAATCGGTCGGGGCCGTGGCCGCGGTCGGGGCGGCAGCCTGCGCGCCGATCCCTGCTGCCGGCTTCTCGCCCGCTGCGGGTGCTGCAGGTGCAGCTGCGCCCGCCCCGGATTCCTCGACCATCAGCAGCAGCGAACCTTCGTTCACCTTGTCGCCGACCTTCACTTTGATTTCCTTGACCACGCCGGCGTTCGCCGACGGGATCTCCATGCTGGCCTTGTCCGATTCGACGGTCACCAGGGACTGGTCGACCTTGATGGTGTCGCCCGGCTTGACCAGCAGTTCGATGATCTCGACGTCCTTGAAGTCGCCGATGTTCGGTACTTTTACCTCAACAGTGCTCATTCGGCGCTCCTTACAGAAGGGTCTTGCGCAGGTCGGCCAGCACGTCCGCCAGGTAGGCGGCGAAGCGCGCGGCGCCGGCGCCATCGATCACGCGGTGGTCGTAGGACAGCGACAGCGGCAGCATCAGGCGCGGCTGGAAGGTGGAACCGTCCCACACCGGCTTCATCGCCGACTTCGACAGGCCCAGGATCGCCACTTCCGGCGCATTGATGATCGGCGTGAAGGCCGTGCCACCGATGCCGCCCAGCGACGAGATGGTGAAGGTCGCGCCCTGCATCGCGCTCGGGCTCAGCTTGCCGTCGCGTGCCTGCGCCGACAGCTCGCCCATTTCCACGGCGATCTGCGAGATGGTCTTCTTGTCGGCATCCTTCACGACCGGGACCACCAGGCCGTTCGGGGTGTCGGCGGCGAAGCCGATGTTGTAGTACTGCTTGACGATCAGGCTGGCGCCGTCTTCCGACAGCGACGAATTAAATTGCGGGAACTTCTTCAGTGCCGCAACCGAGGCCTTGATCACGAAGGCCAGCATGGTCAGCTTGACGGTCGACTTCTGCTTGGCCAGCGCGGCGTTCGAATCGACGCGGAACTGCTCCAGGTCGGTGACGTCGGCGTCCTCGAAGTGGGTCACGTGCGGGATCATGACCCAGTTGCGGTGCAGGTTCGGGCCGGAGATCTTCTTGATGCGCGGCAGGGCCACGGTCTCGGTCGGACCGAACTTCGAGAAGTCCAGCGACGGCCAGGCCAGCACTTCCATGCCGCCGCCCGAACCACCCTTCGACGGTGCCGCGGCGGTCGGACCGGCAGCCATCACGCCCTTGACGAAGTTCTGCACATCCTGCTGGGTGATGCGGCCTTTCGGGCCGGTGCCCGGCACACGCGCCAGGTCCACGCCCAGTTCG
>NZ_DKJX01000002.1:2565-98671 GCF_002454935.1 Massilia sp. UBA6681 | reverse complement strand
GGCGCCCGCCGCGGCGGCGCCCGCCGCGGCGGCGTTCTGCACCTCGCTGCCGGAGCGGCTCTTCACCGTCATCAGCTGTTCCAGCTCGTTGACGTTCTTCTCGAGTTCCTTGACGCGGGCCTGGGCCTGCTCCAGTTCGCGCTCGCGCGCGATGCTGTCTTCGGCGCTCGCGGTGGCGGCTCCTTGCGCGCCGGTGGCCGCCTGGGTGGCTTTCGACAGGCGCAGCTGGTCCTGCGATTCGTTGGCGGCGGTCGGGCGTTCCTCGACCTTGGCGGTGATCTTGCCGGCCGCGCTCTGGCCGGCCTGCGGCGTACGCTGCGGGGCGGCGTTGGCCACCTGCCCTGCCAGCTTGTTGCGGTAGGCGTTGAAGTCGGCCGCGTGCGCAACCACGATGCCGCGCGCCTCGGCGTCGCCGCTGCCGCTGCCTCGAATTGCACCGGAATCCGGCACCGACAGGATCTGGCCCGACTTCAGGCGGTTCATGTTGTTGCCGATGAAGGCGTCCGGATTGGCGCGGTACAGCGCCACCAGCATCATGTCGAGCGAGATGTCGGCAGGCTTGAGCTTGGCGGCGATCTTGCCCAGGGTGTCGCCCTGGCGCACGCGGTAGCTCGAAGGGGTCTCGGCCGCGGCGGCTGCAGGCGCGGCCGCGCGCGGCGCTTGGGCCTGCTGCGGCTGTTGCGGCTGTTGCGCGACCGGCGCTGCCGGCTGTGGCACCGCTGGCCGCGGCTGAGGGAGTGGCGCGGACGGCTGGGCCGCTGCCGGGCGGGTCTCGGCCGCCGCCTGGGCCGGCTGGGTGTTACGCAGTTCGGCCGGGTCGAGCAGGAAGGTGTACTCGCGCACCAGGCGGCCGCTGTTCCACGACAGCTCGATCAGCATGTCGACGAAGGGCTCGTTCAGCGGCTGGCTCGAGGAAACGCGGATGAACTGGCGGCCGGCGCGCTGCTCGACATTGAAGCGCAGCGACAGCAGGGCCGGGTTGAATTCGATGTTGGCCGCGCGGAAGGCTTCCGGCGAGGCCAGCTTCACTGCCAGGCTCGATGCATCCTCGCCGGCGGTCGTCGTCAGTTCGATTTCGGCACGCAGCGGCTGGCCGAGTGCCGACAGCACCGTCAGCTTCCCGAGGCCCGCAGCCGAGGCGGCAGACGACAGGAGCACGGCACTTGCCACGGCCGCGGTGACTGATTTCAGCGCAAATGCCATGAGCGGAGGACGGTGAGGAAAATGCATAATCGGCAGTGAGAGAAAGTTGGCCACAGGAAAGACGATTTCCCAGGAGTCTCAACATATCATCATGCTCTGGAGCATGCAAGCTCCCAGCGCACAAGCTCGTCGAGGGAGCCGGAGATATGTGGCCAGAATGACCGATGCGGGGCGTGTTTGATAGCGTTTGATTACAAGCGCTTAGCACTATGACAGCAGGTGTGGCAAGGCTGCCAACACGATACGCAGGGCCAATCGAGGATCGGCCCTGCAGGGTTTCTTGCTTGTTACTTGTCCAGCACGATGCGCAGCATGCGGCGCAGCGGCTCGGCCGCGCCCCACAGCAGCTGGTCGCCGACGGTGAAGGCCGACAGGTAATCATTACCCATCGACATCTTGCGCAGGCGGCCGACCGGGATGCCCAGTCCACCGGTGACGGCGGCCGGCGACAGGTCGCGCATCGAGGCTTCGCGGGTGTTCGGCACCACCTTCACCCACTGGTTGTGCGAGGCGATGATGTCGTTGATCTCGTCCAGCGGCACATCCTTGGTCAGCTTGATGGTCAGCGCCTGCGAGTGGCAGCGCATCGCGCCGATGCGCACGCACAGGCCGTCCACCGGAATCGCCCTGGAACCAAAACCTTCGCCGCGGCCGAGGATCTTGTTGGTCTCGGCGCCGGCCTTCCACTCTTCCTTCGACTGGCCGTTGCCCAGGTCCTTGTCGATCCACGGGATCAGGTTGCCGGCCAGCGGCACGCCGAACTGCCTGGTTTCTTCGGCAGAGAGGCCATGCTGGGTCGCCAGCACCGTGCGGTCGATCTCGAGGATGGCCGAGGCCGGGTCGTCCAGCAGCGGCTTGACGGCGCCGTTGATGGTGCCGAACTGGGTCAGCAGCTCGCGCATGTGCTGGGCGCCGCCGCCCGATGCCGCCTGGTAGGTCATGGAGGTCATCCACTCGACCAGGCCCTGCTCGAACAGGCCGCCCAGGCCGATCAGCATGCACGACACGGTGCAGTTACCGCCGATGAAGTTCTTCACGCCGCGCGACATGGCGTTCTTGATGACTTCCTTGTTGACCGGGTCGAGCACGATGACGGCGTCGTCGTTCATGCGCAGGGTCGAGGCCGCGTCGATCCAGTAGCCGTTCCAGCCGCTGGCGCGCAGCTTCGGGAACACGTCGGTGGTGTAGTCGCCGCCCTGGCAGGAGATGATGATCTCGCACTTGGACAGTTCGGCGACATCTAGCGCGCTCTTCAGGGTGGTTTCGTTCTTCGCCATCTTCGGCGCCGCGCCGCCCGGGTTCGAGGTGGTGAAGAACACCGGCTCGATGTGGTCGAAATCGCCCTCTTCCTGCATGCGCTGCATCAGGACCGAGCCCACCATGCCGCGCCAGCCAACCAGGCCTACTAGTTTCATTTTGCTTTCCTTGGAATGTAAATTATTGGAGGGCCGCGACGACCGCGTTGCCCATGTCTTCGGTACCGACCTTCCTGGTACCTGCTTCGTAAATGTCGGGGGTGCGCAGGCCCTGGGCCAGCACGCGCTTGACCGCGTTCTCGATGCGGTCGGCCGCCTCAAGCCGGCCGAAGCTGAAGCGCAGCATCATCGCGGCGGACAGGATGGTCGCCAGCGGATTGGCCACGCCCTGGCCGGCGATGTCCGGCGCCGAGCCATGCGAGGGTTCGTACAGGCCCTTGTTGTTGGCGTCGAGCGAGGCCGAGGGCAGCATGCCGATCGAACCGGTGAGCATGGCGGCGGCATCCGACAGGATATCGCCGAACATGTTGCCGGTCACGATGACGTCGAACTTCTTCGGTGCGCGCACCAGCTGCATGGCCGCGTTGTCGACGTACATGTGCTCGAGCTCGACGTCCTGGTATTCCCGGTGCACCTCGGTGACGATGTCGCGCCAGAACTGGAAGGTTTCCAGCACGTTGGCCTTGTCGACGCTGGTCACGCGGCGGTCGCGCTTGCGCGCGGCCTGGAAGGCCACGTGGGCGATGCGGCGGATCTCGCCTTCGGCATAGCGCATGGTGTCGAAACCCTCGCGCTGGCCGGCGAACGGGCCGTCCGGGCATTCGCGCACGCCGCGCGGCTTGCCGAAATAGATGTCGCCGGTGAGCTCGCGGATGATCAGGATGTCCAGGCCCGAGACGACCTCGGGTTTGAGCGTCGAGGCGCCCGCGAGTTCCGGATACAGGATGGCCGGACGCAGGTTGGCGAACAGGCCGAGTTCGCGACGCAGGCCGAGAATGGCCTGCTCGGGGCGCAGCGCGCGCTCGAGCGTGTCGTACTGGTAGTCGCCGACGGCGCCGAACAGCACCGCGTCGGCTTCCTTGGCCAGCTTCAGCGTGCCTTCCGGCAGCGGATGGCCGTGGGCCGCGTAGCCGGCGCCGCCGACCTGGGCGCTTTCCATCTCGAAGGGCTCGCCGAGGGCGTTCAGGACCTTGACCGCCTGGTCCATGATCTCCGGGCCGATGCCGTCACCCGGCAGGATTGCGATTTTCATGCGGTCTCTCTTTATCAGATCGTGTTGGCCAGCCACGGCTGGGCTGCCAGGTGGCGCTGCTCGAACGCGCGGATGTCGTCGGCATGGCGCAGGGTCAGGCCGATGTCGTCCAGGCCGTTCAGCAGGCAGTACTTGCGGAAGTCGTCGATGGCGAAGCCGTAGGAGATGCTGCCGTCCTGGGTGCCGACGCGCTGCTTTTCCAGGTCCACCACCAGCGTGAAGCCCGGATTCGCCTCCACCGCCTTGAACAGCCCATCCACCTCTTCTTCCGACAGGACGATCGGCAGCAGGCCGCTCTTGTAGCAGTTGTTGAAGAAGATGTCGGCGAAGCTCGGCGCCACGATGGCGCGGAAGCCATACTGCTGCAGGGCCCAGGGCGCGTGCTCGCGCGAGGAGCCGCAACCGAAGTTCTTGCGCGCCAGCAGGATCGAGGCGCCCGCGTAGCGCGGCTGGTTCAGCACGAAGTCCGGGTTGACCGGGCGGGTGCTGCAATCCTGGCCCGGCTCGCCGTGGTCCAGGTAGCGCCACTCGTCGAACAGGTTCGGCCCGAAGCCGGTGCGGCGGATCGATTTCAGGAACTGCTTCGGAATGATGGCGTCGGTGTCGACGTTGGCACGGTCGAGCGGCGCTACCACTCCCTCATGTACGGTGAATTTATCCATGTTCGATCCTGTTCGGCTCCTGCCGCTCCCTTGTTGCTTGCTCGTTGCTTGGTTGTTGCTTAGTTGTTGGTCACTTGCCGCCGGCGCTGGTGACGACCTGGCCGACCTTCTGCACGTCCTTGCCGATGCCCGAGATCGTGTTGCAGCCGGTGAGGACGATGGCGGTCAGGGCGAGTGCGATTACTTTCTTCATGATGTTCCTGTTACGGTTAAAGCGGTATTAACGCGCTAGAAGGCGCGTACGTCGACAAAGTGGCCGGCGATTCCCGCGGCGGCGGCCATGGCCGGCGAGACCAGGTGGGTGCGGCCGCCCTGCCCCTGGCGTCCCTCGAAGTTGCGGTTCGAGGTCGAGGCGCAGCGCTCGCCCGGCTCCAGGCGGTCGGCGTTCATGGCCAGGCACATCGAGCAGCCCGGCTCGCGCCATTCGAAGCCGGCTTCCTTGAAGATGCGGTCGAGGCCTTCGCGCTCGGCCTGCTCCTTCACCAGGCCCGAGCCCGGCACCACCATCGCCAGCTTGACGTTGGCGGCGCGCCGGCGGCCGCGCACCACCTCGGCGGCGGCGCGCAGGTCTTCGATGCGCGAGTTGGTGCAGGAGCCGATGAAGACCTTGTCGATCTTGATCTGGTCGATCGGGGTGTTGGGCAGGAGGTCCATGTAGGCCAGGGCCTTTTCGATGGCGCCGCGACGCACGGCGTCGCTTTCCTCGCGCGGATCGGGCACGCGGCCGTCCACGGAAACCACCATCTCGGGCGAGGTGCCCCAGGTGACCTGCGGGCGGATCTCCGCTGCGTCGAGCTCCACGACCGTGTCGAACACGGCGCCTTCGTCCGAGTGCAGGGTGCGCCAGTAGGCAACGGCCTGCTCCCACTGTTCGCCCTTGGGCGAGAACGGGCGGCCCTTGACGTAGTCGATGGTGGTGTCGTCCACCGCGACCATGCCGGCGCGCGCGCCCGCTTCGATCGCCATGTTACAGACCGTCATGCGGCCTTCCATCGACAGGGCGCGGATGGTCGAGCCGCCGAATTCGATGGCGTAGCCGGTGCCGCCGGCGGTGCCGATCTTGCCGATCACGGCCAGCACGATGTCCTTGGCGGTCACGCCCGGCGGCAGTTCGCCCTCGACCTGCACCAGCATCGATTTCGATTTCTTGGCAAGCAAGGTCTGGGTGGCCAGCACGTGTTCGACTTCCGAGGTGCCGATGCCGTGCGCCAGGCAGCCGAAGGCGCCATGGGTGCTGGTGTGCGAGTCGCCGCAGACCACGGTCATGCCGGGCAGCGTGGCGCCCTGCTCCGGGCCGATCACGTGGACGATGCCCTGGCGCTTGTCGTTCATGTCGAAGTAGGTCAGGCCGAAGCTCCTGGCGTTGCCGTCCAGGGTCTCGACCTGCAGGCGCGAGGTCGCATCAAGGATGCCGTGGGCGCGGTCGGTGGTCGGCACGTTGTGGTCGGCCACGGCCAGGTTGGCCGAGGTACGCCATAGTCCGCGCCCTGCTTCGCGCAGGCCTTCGAAGGCTTGCGGACTGGTGACTTCGTGCACCAGGTGGCGGTCGATATAGAGGACTGTGGTGCCATCGGCGTCGGCACGCACGACATGGGAATCCCAGAGTTTGTCGTAGAGCGTTTTTTGCATGGTCTATCCGGTGAACGCGGTACCCCCTTATGCGGGGACGATTTTTGATTATGCCATAATTGTGCACTGCCGCACCAAGCCGGGGCAACGCATTTTTCTGCCAATCAAGCAGAAAGTATGCAAATATTATTTGCATAGACAACTCAGCATGCAAATAAAAAAAGCCTGAGCGGGGAAGCTCAGGCTTTTGTATGCGATTTTGTCACAGAGCGGCGCACTGGCCGCCTTGCGCACTGCGGTAATTACCTACGCGGCCAGGCGCACGTTCGAACGGCCGCCGTCCATCAGGAAGGACAGGCCGACCACCAGCACCAGTTCGCCTTCGGCCGAGCGCGCGGTACCGGTGATGCCTTCGACCGACAGCGCGGTCATCGGTTTGATCACCAGGTCGGCCGTGCCGTCCACGGCGTTCACCGCCAGGATGTAGGGCTGCGGGGCGTTGATGACGATGCCGACGCGTTCCGAGCAGGCTTCGTAGCCCAGCGCCAGGGCCAGCGAACGCACCGGCAGCGGGCGTCCCTGGTCCTTCAGCACCGGGGCTCCGCCCACGCACTGGAACTCTTCCGGCAGCTCGACAACGCGCTCGACGACGGCCATCGGCAGCGCCAGCGAGGCGCCCGAGGTCGACACCAGCATGGTCGGGACGATCGACAGTTCGATCGGCAGGCGGATCGCGAACTTGGTGCCATGGCCGAGCGAAGAATCGATGCGGATCGCGCCGCGGTTCTTTTCGACCGCCGTCTTGACCACGTCCATGCCCACGCCGCGGCCCGACACCGAGGAAGCCACTTCCTTGGTCGAGAAGCCCGGCAGGAACACCAGCTGGTAGGCGTCGTCGTCGTTGGGGGCGCCGTTCTCGCCGATCAGGCCCTTGTCGATCGCCTTGCGGCGCAGCTTGACCGGGTCCATGCCCTTGCCGTCGTCCTGCAGCACGATCATGACGCTGTTGGCTTCCTGCCACGCCTTGAGCAGGATGAAGGCCTTGGCCGGCTTGCCGGCGGCGACGCGCTCTTCCGGCGACTCGACGCCGTGGTCCAGGGCGTTCCTCAGCATGTGCACCAGCGGGTCGTACAGGCTGTCCACCACGACGCGGTCGACTTCGGTCTCGGCGCCTTCGATGGTCAGCTCGACGTCCTTGCCGAGGTCCTTGGCCAGTTCGCGCACCAGGCGCGGGAATTTCTGGAACAGGCGGCCCACCGGCTGCATGCGGGTCGCCAGCGTGGCGCGCTGCAGTTCGGCCGAGTAGCGCGAGGCGCGTTCCAGGGTCTCGGTGAGCGTTGCCATCAGGGCGGCGGCCGGACCTTCGAACTTGAACTGCTGCAGGCGCTCGAGCAGCACAGCGGCCTGGTTGGCGGCCTGCACCGATTCGCCCGCCACTTCCAGCAGCGCGTCGAGCTTGACCGCATCGATACGGATGCTTTCGTCCTTGGCCGGGGCCGCGGCGGCGCGCGCATCGGCGACCTTGTCGTTCTGGCGGCGATCGACGCCATCCCAGCCGCCCTGTTTCGCAGCCGGCGTGGCTTCAGCGACGGACGCGGCGGCAGGCGCGGCGACGGCAGGCGCAGCGGCCACGGCCGATCCGGCCGCAATCGCGGAGCCCGCAGGCACCACGGCGTTGTACATGCCGACCCAGTCCAGGCCATCTTCGCCAGCGGCCGGAACCGGAGCCGAGGCGGCGGCCGGCGCTGCCGCAACCGGGGCGGCCACGGTGGGTGCCGGTGCGGCCACAGGCGCCGGCGCGGCTGCCGGCGCGCTGGTCGCGCCCTTGCCTTCGATCGCGTCCTTCAGGATGCGTTCGAGGGCTTCCGGCATTTGCGCCAGGCTTTCCGGCGGGGTGCCGTTGTTCAGGTCATTGAGCTGGTCCGCCACGAAGCCCGAGGCCTCGAGCGCGGCTTCGATCGCCAGCGGCGTCACCGGCGCGGCGCCGGTGCGCAGGGCGTCGAACAGGTTCTCGGTCAGGTGGCAGGCGGCGACCAGCGCGGGCAGGCCCATGAAGCCGGCGCCGCCCTTGATCGTGTGGAAGGAACGGAACACCGCATTCAGGGTTTCCTTGTTGTCCGGATCGCGTTCGAGGCGCAGCAAATGTTCTTCAACATTCACCGCAAGGTCCATCGCCTCGACGACGAAGTCCTTGAGCATATCGTCCATTAGAACCCCAGATCGGCCAGAAGATCGTCAACGTTGTCCTGGTTCAGCGCCGTATCCGGCACCGACGGGCCCTGCATCAGCGGCGCGGGCGCGGCCGGCACTTCTTTCTTCGCCAGCTTTTCCTTCAGGTCGGCCGGCGCGCTGTCGCGCAGCAGCTGCGCCAGTTCCGATTCCACGGTCTGGGTGATCTTGACTACTTTCTTGATCAGCTGGCCGGTGATGTCCTGGAAGTCCTGGGCCATCATGATCTCGAGCAGGCGCGCCTTCTCGGCTTCGGTGGCTTCGTTCACGGCGGTGGCGAACTGGCGCGAATCGCCGGCCAGGGCCTTGAATTCGTCCAGGCTCAGCTTGCCCGAGAACAGGTCGGCCCAGCGGGTTTCCATGTCCTTGGCCTGCTTCGACAGCAGGTCCTGCGCCGGCATGCCGTCGTCCAGGGTGTTCAGCACCTTGTTGGCGGCCTGTTCGGTCAGGGTGGCGACGTATTCCAGGCGGTCCTGGGCGTCGACGATGGCCGAGGACGCCTCGGTCAGCGCCTTGTCGTAGCCGAGCTCGCGCAGCGAATCGTGCAGCAGGCGCACGATGCCGCCGAGGCGTTCGAACATGGCGTGTTCGCCGTCGCTGGCCACGGCCGGCACGGACGCCGCAGCCGGCGCAGCTGCCGCGGCCGCCACTGGAGCGGCAGCGGCGATCGCCGGCGCACTTGCCGCCGATACCTGGTCGAACAGGGAGTCGAGGTCGTCTCCGTCTGCGACAGCTGCCGCAGCTGGGGCCGGTGCGGGCTCGGCCGCCGGCGCCGGGGCAGGAGCGTTGGCGCGCTGCGCCGCCACTTCCTCGAATAGTGCGTCGAAATCGTCAGCGGCGTCGGTCATAATCCCTGCTTCTCCATGGTGTATAAGTTCGCAATCAGCGGTATTCAGTAGTGTTTACTGCGACCATCCGGGATGGTCCAAAGTCTGCATGCGAGTGTAGCAGCGTAGTTGCCACAGGTAAATCTCGGCGACGGAGACACAACAAAATGGACAGCGAAACTTAATTCCGCGACAATTAAATGGCACGGTTCCTGAATGTTTACACAAGGGAGGTGTTGTTTTTCGTAACTCGATGGTTCTTCTTATCACGGCGCTGCAGTTGCCGAGCAATAAGAACCCAGAGTTTGATCAAGCTCAACAGTTTGCGTTCTTGCAATCGCCGCCGCGCCCGGTACGCCCCAGAATGGCGTGGCCATTGGAGGAGTCATCATGTACCGCAAAATCCTGATCACCACCGACGGCTCGGCCGTGTCGCAGCATACGGCCTGCGCCGGCGTCAAATTTGCGCAACAGATGGGCGCCGAGGTGCTGGCCCTGTTCGTCGCGCCCGATTATCAGTATCCCGTGTACGTGGAAATCATTCCGCCCTCCTATCCGAGCGAAGAAGAATATATCGCGCAGATG
This sequence comes from Massilia sp. UBA6681, assembly GCF_002454935.1. Taxonomy (NCBI): domain Bacteria; kingdom Pseudomonadati; phylum Pseudomonadota; class Betaproteobacteria; order Burkholderiales; family Oxalobacteraceae; genus Massilia; species Massilia sp. UBA6681. The sequence goes on along the minus strand of NZ_DKJX01000002.1, from coordinate 89,088 downwards.
CGCCGCATGGGCGAGGAGTACATGGGAAGAATCATGCGCTCCTGCGCTGGCGCCGGCCTGAAGCACAGTTGCATGACCGCGTTTTCCGACACCGCGGCCCTCAAGATCGTCGATATCGCCGAGCAGGAAGGCTGCGACCTGATCTTCATGGGATCGCACGGCCGCAGCGGCTGGGGCCAGCTGTTGCTCGGCAGCGTCACCAACAAGGTGTTGTCGCACACGACCAAGCCGGTGCTGGTGCACCGCCTGATCAGTGAGCCCGCACCTGCTTGACAACGCGGTCGGCGTGAAGAAAGTACGACAGATGCCACTGCCGTCCTGTGTTAGCCTGCATTGGGAAGCACTGAATCAGTGCTTCCCTAGGTCATCGTTGCTTTCACCGAGAAGGATGGTTTTATGATTCGCATCGTCATTGCCGACGACCACACGATCATGCGCGAAGGACTCAAGCGCATCCTCGATGGTGCGCCGGATATCGAGATCGCCGGGGAGGCGACCAACGGCTTTGAGGTGCTGGCCCAGGTACGCCAGGGCGGCTTCGACCTGCTGCTGCTCGACCTGTCGATGCCGGGCCGCAGCGGCGTCGACCTGATCCGCCAGGTACGCAGCGAGGCGCCCAAGCTGGCGATCCTGATCCTGACCATGCACGAGGAAGAACAGTACGCGGTGCGGGCGATCCGCGCCGGCGCCCAGGGCTACCTCACCAAGGAAAGCGCGGGCACCCAGCTGGTGGGCGCGATCCGCAAGGTGGCGTCGGGACGTCCTTATATCAGTACTGAAGTGGCCGAGCAGCTGGCGCTCAATATCATGGCGCCGAACGAACAGCTGTTGCATAAACAGCTGTCGGACCGTGAATTCGAGGTGTTTTCGCACCTCGTCGGTGGCAAGTCGATCACCGAGATCGCCAACAGCCTGCACCTGTCGGTCAAGACGGTCAGTACCCACAAGACCCGGATCATGCAGAAGATGGGCATGAGCTCGCTGTCGGAAATGGTCCAGTACGCCGTGGCGCACCGGCTGTTGTCCCCGATGAAAGCCTAGGATTAAGAAGTCTTAGACACGCCACCGGCGGTTTTGTGCCGCAGGTGGCCCCCACCAGGGGGGCGCCCGCCTCCCCCTCGCACTCCCCCTCCTCCTACAGCGCCTCGCTGACCTCTTCCTCTGTAGTTCAACATCAGGGGTAAGATTATTCCTACAAGCCTGTCAGCCTTCCTACCTACATATTCAGCCATCGCTGATATCCGTGCCGGACTCGTGTTGGCATACTGAATTCAGCGTTTCGACTTGCTTGCGATCCAAGTCCCAGCGTGAGCCAGATGCTCCGCCCCGTGGTCGCCGAAACCCTGAGTCTTTCACCTGGAGATGAGCATGCAGTCCCAGCCAACGTCAGAACAACGCAACGTCACCCAGCCGACCATGCACTCCCCCATGGAAGCCGGCCGCCAGCGCCAGGGACGCCTCTGGTCCAATCTCAAGGAAGTCTGCGACCTGCTCCGCATCCCGGCCAGCGTCTCGGTGACCTCCGAAGAATTGCTGTTCCAGCATGTCCAGTTCAAGACCGGCCAGCGCGTCCACACCATCGGCCAGGCCTTCGACACCCTGTACATCGTCAACTCGGGCTTCCTGAAAACCGTACTCATCGACGAGTTCGGCAACGAACAGGTGCTGAGCTTCCCGATGAAGGGCGACATGCTGGGCGTGGATGGCATCCACACCCGCCACTACGCCTCGGAAGCGGTGGCCCTGTCCGACTGCGACCTGATCCTGCTGCCGTTCAAGAAACTCACCGCCCTCGGCCGCGTCCACGCCGAGCTCGAGAACATGATGTACGGCGTCATGAGCCGCGAACTGGTGCGCGAGCAGACCATGATCGGCATGCTCGGCGCCCTCTCGGCCGAAGCGCGCGTGGCCCGCTTCCTGGTCTCGCTGGCCGACCGCTTCGCCGCGATGGGCTACTCGAGCAAGCTGTTCAACCTGCGCATGACCCGCCACGAGATCGGCAGCTACCTCGGCCTGACCCTGGAAACCGTCAGCCGCACCCTGTCGGCCTTCAACGAGATCGGCCTGATCACCGTCGACCAGCGCACCATCGGCATCAAGGACGCCGAAGCCCTCAAGACCCTGCGCCGCCTGCCGCCCTCGCGCTCGCGCACCAAGGGTGGCGCCAAGCAGAAGGCCGAGAGCGAGCAGCCGGGTGACGACCAGGTCCTCGCCACCGCCTGAACAGTTCGTAGCTAAAAAACAACAAGGCCGGTTCCCTCAGGGGCACCGGCCTTGTGTTTTTTGGTGTCGTTTTTCTGTGGATCACTGATCCCGCGACAACACCCCATTGTTCACCCGCACCCGATCCCCCTGGCGGAAGCCCGGATCGTTCTCGAACTGCAGCGTCTGGGTCGCGCCGCTGTTCGCATAGCGCACGATGACTTCATAACGCTGGTCGCGGTTCATATTGCGCTGGACGTTGCGTCCTGCCAAGCCGCCGGCCACTGCGCCGGCCACGGTGGCCGCGGTACGGCCGCTGCCGCTGCCGACTTGGCTGCCGAGCAGGCCGCCGATGACGGCGCCGCCCGCGGTACCCAGGTAGTTGCCATTACCCGACACTTCGATCACGTTCACCGCCTCCACGGTGGCGCAGTTGGTGCAGTAGCGCGCCTGGCGCGGTTCGCTGACGCGCGCACCCGCCAGCAGCGGACGGCCCAGCACCGAGGTGACGTAGCGGCCGTTGGCGCGGATGGTGGCCGTCACGCGGCTATCCGGAGCGATGCGGTCGGCGTTGCGGATCGTATACACGGCGTCGTACTCGCCCGGCCGCACTTCCGGCAGGAAGAACACACCGCGCGCACCGGCAATCGCCACCTCGACACGGCCGCCCGGGGTGCCGAACACCGTGAAGCGCAGCTCGTTGCCCGGGCTGAGGTCGGGGCTGCCCTGCACGTTGAAGCGCTCGATCGCCGGCGCCGACGCCAGCTGGCCGCGCCGTTCGCGCGGCGCATTCTGCTGCAGCAGCGATTCGCTCAGCAAATTGGTGGCAACCTGGTTGCCCAGGCGCAGGTTGGCGGTGACGCCGCTTTCCGGACGGATGCGGTCGTGGGTGCCGATGGTATAGGTGCCGGTGTACTGGCCAGGCTCGACTTCGGTCAGGTTCAGGTTGCGGGTGGCGCCGTCGATGCGCAGGGTGGCGATGCCGCCGGGGCTGCCGTACAGGTCGAAATGCAGCTCGACGCCGGGCGTCAGGCGGCGCACTTCTTCCACGTTGAATCCGTTGATGACCGGCCCGTAGGCGCGGTTCTGAGATTGCTGGGCCTGGGCGGTGACACTACCCGTCAGGACCGGTCCAAGCATCATTGCCGCAGCGAACGCGGCCTGCAGCAGCTTACTGAAAACCATGGTTTCGCCCCCTTGTCGATTGGCAGTACAGGATCACTTCTTTATCTGCAGGGAATTGTCACCCCAGCACGACAAGGGGTCGGTACGCTATCGTACGCAGTGAACGGCGTCTCCCGACGTCACGTAGATGCTGTCGCCCGGCTCCGGACGGATCGCATGGCCGCCGGTAAAGGCGCCGAAGGATGGCAGGATCATGCGGTCCTGCCCGACCACGAAGCACGGCAGGCGCAGCGCGTCGAAACGGGTCGCCAGCACGTAGACCGGATGGATGTGGCCGGCCAGGGCGTAGCCCGGGGTGGCGAGATCCGGGTGGTGGCAGAAGGCGAAGGGGCCGAGCGCGTGCGGCTCGTCCACCAGGTCGATACCCAGCGCCGCAGCCGGGTCGCCCGCGTGGCGGTCGTGGTTGCCGCGCACCAGCGTCAGCTGCAAGTCGCGGCGCCGCTCGCGCCAGGCCAGCATGGCTTGCTGGGTGGCGCTGGCATGGGCCGCGCGCGCATGCAGGAAATCGCCCAGGAAAACCACGTGGCGCGCCCCATGCGCCTCGACCAGGGCGTCGAGTCCTTGCAGGTTCTCGGTGGTGGTCCCGCGCGGCACCGGCACCCCGAGGGCGCGGAAGGCCGCCGCCTTGCCGAAGTGGATGTCGGCGATGGCCAGCATCTTTTCATGCGGCCAGTACAGCGCCTTCTCCGGCAGCAGCAGGAGCGTCTCGCCGGCGACACGGACTGCGACGCTGCTCATGCCGCTGCCGCCTTTTCGAGTTCGCGCACCATGCGGGCGACGCGGTCGGACAGCTTCTCGGTACTGACCTTCTCGCGGAAGCGCTCGACCATCAGCGCGAAGCCGAAGGGCGTGGCGCGCTTGACTTCGCGGTAGGCGACGCGGCGCCCGTGCAGTTCGACCAGGGTCTCGCGCAGGCGCGTCAGTTCCAGCTCCTGCTCCAGCACTTCGCGCTGCGCCTGGGTGAGCAGCAGGTTGCCCGCATCGTGCTTGCGAAAGACCTCGAAGAACAGCGAAGACGAAGCCTGCAGCTGGCGGTTCGACTTCGGCTGGCCGGGATAGCCCTGGAACACCAGGCCGGCGATGCGCGCCACCTCGCGGAAGCGCTGCTGCGACAGCTGGGTCGCGTTCAGGCTGCCCAGCACGTCCTCCAGCAGGCAGTCGGTCGTGAAGAGGTCCACGTCATGGCCCATGTCGCCTTCGAACATGCGGGTCCAGTCCACCGGTTCCGGCGTGAGCAGTTCGAACCCGTAGTCGTTGATCGCAATCGAGAAGGTCGAGGGCTGCATGCGCCCGATCCGATAGGCGAACAGCGAGGCCAGTCCCATGTGCACCGAGCGCCCCGCGAAGGGATAGACGAACAGGTGCCAGCCTTCGCGGCTCTTCATGCTCTCCAGGACCAGGGTCTCGTTGGTCGGCAGCGCCGACCAACGGCACTGGATTTCGATCAGCGGCCGGATCGCCTCCATCTCCGGGCTGTCGTAGATGCCTGTTGATGCCAGGCGCAGCTCCTCCAGCGCCGCATGGGCCAGCTCCGAGGACATCGGCATCTTGGCCCCGCCCCAGCGCGCGATCGCCCCGCGGTTGCTGGTGGCGCGCTTGACGAAGGCCGTCATCTCGTGCACGCGCACGAATTCCAGGATGCGCCCGCCGAACAGGAAGTGGTCGCCGGGCTTCATGCGCGAGATGAAGGATTCCTCGACGCTGCCGATGCGGCCCCCGCTCATGTACTTCACCGAGATGGTGGAATCGGACACGATGGTGCCGATGCCCATGCGGTGGCGCCGTCCGATCGCCGTATCCGGCACCCGGTAGACGCCCTCCTCGTCCGGCAGCACGCGCCGGTATTCCGGATAGGCCAGCAGGCTCTGGCCGCCGCGCGCGACGAAATCGAGCGCCCACTGCCATTCTTCCTCGTCCAGGTTGCGGTAGGACCAGGCACGCTTCACCTCCTCGTACAGCTCACCGGAAATGAAACCGCCGCCCAGCGCCACCGTGACCAGGTGCTGCACCAGCACGTCGAAGGGTTTGTTGGGCACGTAGCGCCCCTCGATGCGGCGCGCCGCCACCGCCTTCTTGGCGCCGGCCGCCTCCAGCAGTTCCAGGCTGTTGGTCGGCACCAGGGTCACGCGCGAGACCCGCCCCGGCGCGTGGCCGCTGCGCCCGGCGCGCTGCAGCAGGCGCGCGATGCCCTTGGCGCTGCCCACCTGCAGCACGCGCTCGACCGGCAGGAAGTCCACGCCCAGGTCCAGGCTGGCGGTACAGATCACCGCCTTCAGCTCGCCCTTCTTGAGCCCCATCTCGACCCACTCGCGCACCTCGCGGTCGAGCGAGCCGTGGTGCAGCGCGACGATGCCGGCCCAGTCGGGGCGCTCGTCGATGATGTTCTGGTACCAGATCTCGGACTGGGCGCGGGTATTGGTGAACACCAGGGTCGCTTCGTGCTGCTCGATCTCGCGGATCACGGGACCGAGCATCTGCAGGCCCATGTGGCCGCCCCAGGGAAAGCGCGCCACGTTCTCGGGAATCAGGCAATCGACCTCGATTTTCTTGCGCAGGTCGCCTTCGACCAGCACGCCCTCGTCACCGCCGAGCAGCACCTGGCGCGCCAGGTCCAGGTTGCCCATGGTGGCCGAGACGCCCCACACCAGCAGTTCAGGGCGCCAGTGACGCAGGCGCGCCAGCGCCAGCTGAACCTGCACGCCGCGCTTGCTGCCCATCAGTTCGTGCCACTCGTCGATGACGATCATGTCCAGGTGCTTGAACTGCTCGGCCGCTTGAGCGTGGCTGAGCATCAGCGACAGGCTCTCGGGCGTGGTCACCAGGGCGGCTGGCATCTTGCGCGTCTGGCGCGCCCGCTCGGCCGAGCCGGTGTCGCCGGTGCGGGCGCCCACCTGCCACTCGGGCATGAGCTGGGCAGCGGACTCTTCCAGCGCGCGCATGGTGTCGGCGGCCAGTGCGCGCATCGGTGTGATCCACAGCACGCGCAGGCCGGCCGTATGGCGGCCTGTCTTGAGGCCGGCGCGCTGCAGGGCCGCGAACCAGACGGCGAAGGTCTTGCCGGCGCCGGTGTTCGCATGCAGCAGGCCGGACTGGCCCTTCAAGGCCGCTGTCCACACCTTGCGCTGGAAGGGGAACACGGTCCAGCCGCGCGCGGCGAACCAGGCGTCGATGCGCTCGGTAACAGGATTCTTGCTCATGCACCAGCCGCGGCCAGCAGGCCTTTCAGTGTGTCGAGGGTATCGGCCTCTTCCACCGGCTTGTCGAAGCGGCGCCGCAGGATGCGCGGGAAGCGCACCGCGATGCCGGCCTTGTGGCGGGTCGACAGGGCGATGCCTTCGAAGCCGATCTCGAACACCATGGTCGGCTTCACCGAGCGCACCGGCCCGAATTTCTCGATGGTGGTCTTGCGCACCGCGTTGTCGACCTGCTGGATCTCGGCGTCCGTGAGCCCGGAATAGGCCTTGGCGAAGGGGACCAGCTTGCGCTCCCCGCCCTCCCCGTCCCAGACCGCGAAGGTGTAGTCGGTGTAGAGCGAGGCGCGGCGGCCGCTGCCGGCCTGGGCGTAGATCAGCACCGCGTCCACCGTGTAGGGATCGATCTTCCACTTCCACCAGGTGCCGACGTCCTTGGTGCGGCCCACGCCGTACTGGGCGCTCCTCGCCTTGAGCATCATGCCTTCGACGCCGCGCTCGCGCGATTCGGCGCGCAGGCTCGCCAATGCATCCCAGCTGTCGGCTTTCACCACCGGCGAGAGGCGCAGTTGCGGCAGGTCGATCGCCGCCACCTCGGTTTCCATCAGCGCGCGCCGCTCGTGCTGGGGCAGCGCGCGCAGGTCGACGCCGCCGAATTCGAGCAGGTCGTAGCAGCACAGCACCGCCGGCAGTTCGCTCAAGAGCTTGGCGCTCAAGGTCTTGCGGCCGATGCGCTTCTGCAGGTCGGCAAAGGGCGCGGGCGCATCGACGCCGGGCTGCCAGATCAGGACTTCGCCATCGAGCACCGTGCCTTCCGGGATGCGTACATTGGCCAGCTCGGGAAAGCGCTCGGTGATCAGGTCTTCGCCGCGCGACCACAGGAAGTTCTGGCCGCCGCGGCGCACCAGCTGGGCGCGGATGCCGTCGTACTTCCACTCCACCTGCCAGTCGTCGATCTCCCCCAGCGCGGCAGGCTCGCCCTGCAGCTGGTGCGCCAGGAAGAAGGGATAGGGCTGGCCGCCGCGCAGCTTGTGTTCTTCATCGGACTGCGCGGCGATCAGCTGCAGGAAGCTGGTGGCGGTCGGCCGCACCGAGTTGTCGGTCCAGCCCATCAGGCGCTGGGCGACCAGCTTGCTGTCCACGGCGGCAATCGCCGCCAGCGCGCGCGTGACCAAAAGGCGCGATACACCGACGCGGAAACCCCCGCCGATCAGCTTGACGAACAGGAAGCGTTCGCGCCAGTCGAGTTCATCCCAGGCCGCGTACAGGGCCTCCTTGATCGTGCCCGGGTCGGCGCCGCGCAGCGGGCCGATCCTCTGCTCCATCCACTCGGCCAGCCCGACGTCGCTGCGACGGCTTGGGGGCGGCAGGATGTGGGCGATGGTTTCGGCCATGTCGCCCACCGCATGGTAGGACTCGTCGAACAGCCACTCGTCCAGGCCGGCGTACTCGATCGCGTACTGGCGCAGCAGTTTGGTCGGCACCGCCTGCCGCGGTTTGCCGCCGGCCAGGAAGTACACGGCCCAGGCCGCGTTTTCGGGGGCGGCGTGCGAGAAATAGGACTGCAGGGCGTCGAGCTTGCGGGTGGTGGAGGTGGTTTCGTCGAGTTCGGCGTAGAGGCGGGCGAATTCACGCATCGGGCTCTCCCTGCGCCTCCTGCGGCGCCTTGTTCGCCGCCGCGCCGGCCGGCGCAGTCGCCTCGTCTTCTTCCTCGTCGCCGTATTCGGTATCGAAGCCCTTGGCATCCAGTCCGTTCTGGCACAGCCAGCGCACCATGGTCGGAATCGAGCCGTGGGTGACGATGATCTGCTGGGCTTGGGTAGCCTTGATGGCGCTCATCAGGCCGGGCCAGTCGGCATGGTCGGACAGCACGAAGCCGCGGTCGACGCCGCGCCGCCGCCGTGCGCCGCGCAGCAGCATCCAGCCGCTGGCGAAGGAATCGCTGTAGTCGCCGAAGCGTTTCATCCAGGGCGAGCCGCTGGCGGACGGCGGCGCGATCACGATCGCACGCCGCAAAGCCGCCTTCTCGATCTCGCTGACCATGACGGTGTCGGGCAGCTCGACGCCGCCGGCGCGGTAGACCCGGTTGAGCGGCTCCACCGCGCCGTGGCAGACGATCGGCCCGATCGAAGGATCCAGGCGCGACAGGATGCGCTGGGCCTTGCCGAAGGCATAGGCGAATACCACGCTGCAGCGTCCCTCCTCGGCATTGCGGCGCCACCAGGCGTTCATCTCGTCGATGACCTGCTGCTCGGGGTCCCAGCGGTAGATCGGCAGGCCGAAGGTGGATTCGGTGATGAAGGTGTCGCAGCGCACCGGCTCGAAAGGGGCGCAGGTCTTGTCGGGCTCGACCTTGTAGTCGCCGGAGGCGACCCAGACCTCGCCGCCGCACTCCATGCGGATTTGCGCCGAGCCAAGCACGTGGCCAGCCGGGTGCAGCGAGATGGTGACGCCGTTATGGGTAATCGTTTCGCCGTACTCCAGACCCTGCACGTGGATGTCGCCCAGGCGCGATTTGAGCACGCCCACGCCGGGCGCGGCTGCCAGGTAATGCCCGTGGCCGTAGCGCGCATGGTCGCCGTGGGCATGCGTGATCACGGCCCGGTCGACCGGGCGCCAGGGGTCGATGTAGAACCCTCCAGGTACGCAATACAAACCTTCCTTGCGGACGACGACCATGTCCCCCATGCGGTTCCTTCACAATAAGATGCGAGCCTCAGGCTGGCTCGAGAAACTCGGCCAGGAAGGTGCGCGGTTCTTCCTGGTCCGGGAACACCATGGTGATCTGGTCACCGGCGACCGCCACCACGCTGCCTTCCCCATACTTCGGCGCCCTGGCGCGGCAGCCGATGGCGAAATCCGGCCCGCACGGCTCGGCCGCGGGATGGCGGTCGAACTCGTCGTCGCGGATTTCAATGCCGTCGAGCGCCAATGCCGGCGGATTCAGGCAGTTGTCGCACTTGCAGCACTTCTCGAAGCCCTCGACTTCGTCGCCAAAGTAGTCCAGCAACAGCTTCCAGCGACAGAAGCCGCTTACCGCATAGCCTACCATCTGCTCGAGCGCTTCGCGGTCCCGTTCAGCCTTCTGAACATATACCTCCGCCAATTGCCCGAACACTTGCGGGTCAGGCTCCGCCTTGGTCGGCAGGTATTCGAGCTTGCGGTTCTGGCGCAGCAGCTTGCCGTCCTTCAACAGCTTGATGCACACCTTGAGCTTGGCTTCGCCTGCCTCTTCCAACGCTTCTTCCAGGCGCGCGGTGGTGACGGGAGCCTCTTGCGCCAGCTCGCGCACGACGGTATAGACCGTCTGTAGCTCGGCCGCCGCCGGATAGTGCTTGCACAGGAAGAATTGCTGGATGCGCTTGTCGTCCTGCAGGAACAACAGCGTGCAGCTGGCGTCCAGCCCGTCGCGTCCGGCGCGGCCCGATTCCTGGTAATAGGATTCGAGGTTGGCCGGAATCTGCAGGTGGATCACGAAGCGGGTATCGCTCTTGTCGATGCCCATGCCGAAGGCATTGGTGGCGACCATCACGCGCCGCTCGCCGTCCATGAACAGGTCCTGGTTCAGCTTGCGCTCGGCGCTGGACAGCTTGCCGTGGTAGATCGTGACCGATTCGCCGGCCTCTTCCAGCACCGTCAGCATCTCTTCGGCCATCTTGACGGTGGCGGCGTAGACGATGCCGGTTCCTTCCGTCTCCTGCACCAGCTTGCGCGCCTGCGTCAGCTTTTCCTGGGGATTGGTCACCTGGACCACGCTGTAATGCAGATTCGGCCGGTAGATGCCGGTGTTGATGACGTTCAGCTTGCGGCCCAGCTGCTTGCCGATGTCGGCCATGACCTCGTCGGTCGCGGTCGCCGTCAGGGCCAGCACCGGCGGCTTGCCGAGGGCGTCGAGGGCGGCGGAAAGGCCGATGTAAGCCGGGCGGAAATCATGGCCCCATTGCGAGATGCAGTGGGCTTCGTCGACCACGACGATGTCGAGCGTGACCTGCTGGAGGACCGCGATGAATTCGGGCGAGACCAGGCGCTCCGGGGTGCAGAACACGATCTCGCAGGCTTCGCTGGCGATCGCCTCGATCGCGGCCGCCTCTTCCTCGGCGTTCAGGCTGCTGTTGACCTGGACCGAACGGATGCCCAGCTCCTCGAGTTTTTCGAGCTGGTCCTTCATCAGGGAAATCAGGGGCGAGACGACGATGGTGATCCCCTCGAGCATCTTGGCAGGGATCTGGTAGCACAGCGACTTGCCGCCGCCGGTAGGCATGATCGCCAGCGTGTCCTTGCCGTCGAGGACGCTGTCGATGACGCGTTGCTGGCCGTCGCGCAGCTGTTCGATTCCGAAGGTGGAACGCAGCAGGCGGCGGATGCTATTGCGGCGCACGGCGAGCAGGCCGCGGTGCAGGAGTGTGGGTTCGTGTCGGGTCATGATGGAAGCTACTCTATGCCCGCCGCATCACGGCACCTATAGGACACAGCCTAGCTTTCCCGTAGGAGCTCAACTAAGTCACGCGACAAAATTCATCGTGACAATGTCACAAGGTTTACTCCTACAAATCCACGGAGGTTTTGCCGATGGTTACCGTCGAGAGGAGTGACTAAGATGACACCATCATCACTACGAATCCAACCGATCAGGAGTCTCATCATGGCACGCCGTCACCCAATGACCTGGACCGCAGTCCACCTGGCACTGGCCAGTGCGGCCACCTGGCTGCTGCTCGAGACCGAAGCGCTGACCGGGGCCTTACTCGTCGCTTTCCACTGAACTGCACTGCTCCAAGGCTTCAGGGGCTTTCTCGCCTCTGAAAATGCAAAGGCCCTCGGCCTCTACTTCTCCGCCAACGGTTCCCAGACATACTGGATTGCCGTCCAGCCTTCGATCGGTTTACCGTCGACCATCGGAGGATTGAAACGGCATTTGACCATTGCCAGCCGCGCCGCCTCGTCGAGTGATGGATATCCCGACGACGTGTGGACGAGCGACTGCTTGACGACACCGTCGGCGCCGAGCAGGAAACGCAAGGTCACCGTTCCTCCACGCTTGTGTTCGAGGTCCTGCTTGGGGTAGGCGGGGCGGGCGCAGGTTTCGGGCCTGAGGTTCCCTGGTGAATTGGCTGTTGCCTTGATCGGCACGATCTTGTCGCCGGCATCTACGCTGAACGATGCCATGAAAACCAGCATGGAAACAGCTGAAACATGTCGCGGTATTTTTGGTTGCATTGCAATCTCAAATTGGAAACGCTTTACTCCCGGCGGAGCACGCCTAGCAGCCCAGTTTCTTGTAGCGCTTGCGGAACGAAAAAAGATCCTGGCGAATCGATTCCATCATCCCGGCGCCAGCGCTCCGCTCCGCCTGTTCGGAGGTAAGGATGGCCGCTTCGAGCTGGCGGCATTCGCTCTGCGATGCAGCATCCAGGTGATGACGCCGGGTCGCGGTAGCGAATTGGGACGGACTCATGCCTGTCAGCGGTTTGACGGCATGCGCAAATTGCTCGGAACGGATCTCGTTTGCGACGTCGTTTCCGATCCTCCTCGATCCGGACAAGCGGTCCGCACCCCGGGTCGGCACGACATCAAGCCGCTGCGCGCCGACGCATGGCTCGTCCGAATAACTGACTGTGCCCTTGACCTGGCATTTATAGATCGTGCGATTTGGCGCCGGAAGCTGGGATTGGGCCGCGGCATCCGGCAGGAAAATGCCGAGCAAAGCCCAGCACAAAGCGAAACGCGTCGATATCATGGTCGTGCTCATATGGATGAGCGGCCAGCTTACAAGGATTTTTTGTACCGATTCTCCTCAATTCTCACAGGGACGAGGGTTTCAAAGATGCTTGTAGAAGAAGGTCGTCGCGCAGAACTCGCCGTCGGGCATGAGCGCAAACTTCGGCACCACGCCGGCGCGCTGCCACCCGGCCCGCTCGTACAGGCGCTCGGCGTCGCCGCCCGTCACCGTATCGAGCACCAGCACGGTTTTCCCCTCCTCCTTCGCCACCTCATCGAGCGCCGTCAGCAGCCGCCGCCCCACCCCGGCGCGGCGCGCGCGGCGATGCACCAGCATCTTGGCGACGTCGGCCCGGTGCGGCTGGTTGTCCGGCATCGCCATGACGAGCTGCACGGTGCCGACGATCGCACCATGCGCGTCTTCGGCCACCAGCAAGGCGCGCTCGCCGCGTGCGACGCCGTCTGCCACGCCACGCCAGAAGGCCAGCGCCTTCTCGCGCGCCAGCGGCAGCATGAAGCTCACGGAAGCGCCGCCTTCGACGCAATCGACCAGCACGTCCGCCAGCCCCTCGACGGCGGCCGCGGCTTCCCTAGCGCCGAGGCGCCGCACGATCAGGTGGTCGCTCATGGGTTCCTCCTGTTCGACGCGACCAGCGCCACCAGGTAGCGCGCATCCCTGCTGCCGGGGTTGTGGAAGCTGACCGGCCGGTCCACGCGCATGGCCAGGCAGTCGCCGGTCGCCAGCTGCCAGCGGGCGTCGCCGACCGTGATGTCCATCTGTCCGTCGATCATCCACACCTGCTGCTGGATGTCGGCGTCGCGCACCGAGGTGTCGAAGGCCACGCGCTGCCCGGCCGGGAACACGACCTCGACCAGCTGGATCGGCGAAGGCGCCGCGGGAGACAGGTGGCGGCGCCGGTAGCCGCTGACCGGATCGGTCCACACCGGCTGCTCCGCGGCGCGGGAGACCGGCGACGGCACGCTATCGCCGTCGCCGCCCTGCTCGAACAGCGCCGCCAGCGGGACGCCGAGGGCGGTGGCCAGCTTGTCGAGCACGGTGGCGGTGGCGCTGCTCTCGCCGCGCTCGATCAGGGAGATGGTCGAGCGGCCTACCCCGCTCAGCTCGGCAAGGGTGGCCAGTGAATAGCCCCGTTCCTCGCGCAGGATCCGCACGCGGCGGGAGATCAGTTCGTTGATGTCCATGAATCCATTATACTGGATTCATTAATCCAGTAAACTGGATTTCGCAGCCGTAAAAAAAGGCGCTGTCCTCCTTAGCTATGGATGACTCCGATCGCGAGGTGCAGTAATTGCTCCACTGTCGTGATCCGTCCCCCATCGAGCGCCCGGCGCCAGCCCAGGTAGTTCGGCAAGTAGCGCGAAGCGACCCCGCGGAAGCGGCTCAACCACTGCCGGAAGCGCTGGTGGTAGGCATTTACATTTTGCACATGGATGACGCCGGCAATACCGTGGCGTACCCGCACGCCGGCACGCAGGTTCACCGCCTGGTGCGCAATGCGATGCTTGCAGGCGAAACTGCGATACGCCGCATGGGCGTCGCTGACCAAGAGCACCTGCCGGTCGAGCCGGGGCAGCAGGTGGCGCTCCAGGTGCGCCGCCGTCAAGGCGCCCCGGCCGACCACGGCGTCGACGGTCTGGCCACTGCGGTCGCGCGCGACAATAATGCAGTCGAGTTCGCGTGAAATGCCGCGCTTGCCCGCCCGGCCGCCACGTCGGCGTGCTGGCCGGTCCAGCTTGCGCGCGCCTTTCTGCGATTCCAATATAAACATTTCGTCAGCCTCGGCAATGCCGCCCAGGCGCGTCGGCTGAGCATGCCTGGGTCGCTCCAGGAAGCGGTGGCGCCAGCGGAAGGCGGTGTTGCGGTGCACGCCGACCTCGCTGGCGGCGGCGCGCACCGACTTCGAGTCGAGCACGGCGCCCAGGTAATCGAGCCATTTCTCGCGCAACCGCAGCCGCGCCAGTGGCGTGCCGCTCAGGTCGTTATAGGTGCGACTGCAGGCGCGGCAGCGATAGCGCTGCAGGCCGTTCGCTTGTCCGTGCCGGTAGTAACGTTCGCAGGTACAACTGGGGCAGCGGCGCTGCGTGGCGCCGATCTGGCCGATGTGGGCGATCACCTGGTCCAGCCCGGCAGCGGGATGCAGGGCGGCCAGCGTTTGCAGGCGCTGAGGCAGGTTCAGTGCAGGGAGTTTGGCAAACCACTTCTTGAAATGAGGTGCGCGCATGGTCGGCTCCGTCTGTGGCGACAGGTGTTCGACCAGGAAGCAGCTCAGCAGTTCCGCCCTCATCCATAGTTAAGGTTGACAGCGCCTAAAAAAACGCCATCCCCATGACGGGAATGGCGTTCCTGGTTTGCTCAGGCTGCCTTGGCTTCCTCGGCAGTGCTTTCCTCTTCCACCGGCAGGCGCATCAGGTAGTCGAAGGCCGCCAGCGATGCCTTGGCGCCCTCGCCCACCGCGATCACGATCTGCTTGAACGGCACCGTGGTCACGTCACCGGCCGCAAACACGCCCGGGATCGAGGTCTGGCCCTTGGCGTCGACTTCGATTTCGCCGTGCGCCGACAGGTCCAGCGTACCCTTCAGCCATTCGGCGTTCGGCACCAGGCCGATCTGGACGAACACGCCTTCCAGGTCGACGCGCTTCAGTTCGCCGCTGTTGCGGTCCTTGTACGACAGGCCGTTGACGATCTTGCCGTCGCCGTGGATCTCGGTGGTCTGCGCCGACTTGATCACGGTGACGTTCTTCAGCGAGTAGAGCTTGCGCTGCAGGACCGCATCGGCACGCAGTTCGGCGCCGAACTCGATCAGGGTCACTTCCTTGACGATGCCCGCCAGGTCGATCGCCGCCTCGACGCCCGAGTTGCCGCCGCCGATCACCGCCACGCGCTTGCCCTTGAACAGCGGGCCGTCGCAGTGCGGGCAGTAGGCCACGCCCTTGTTGCGGTACTCGCGCTCGCCCGGCACGTTGATCTCGCGCCAGCGGGCGCCGGTGGCGATGATCACCGACTTGCTCTTCAATACCGCACCGGTTTCGGTGTGCACCTCGATCATCTTGCCCTCGACCAGCTTGTTGGCGCGCTGGGTGTTCATGATGTCGACTTCGTAGTGCTTGACGTGCTCTTCCAGGGCGACGGCGAACTTCGGGCCGTCGGTTTCCTTCATCGAGACGAAGTTCTCGATGGCGAGCGTATCCAGCACCTGGCCGCCGAAGCGGTCGGCCAGCACGCCGGTACGGATGCCCTTGCGGGCGGCGTAGATCGCCGCGGCCGCGCCGGCAGGACCGCCGCCGACGATCAGCACGTCGAACGGGTCTTTCTGGTTCAGTTCAGCCGCCTTGCGGGCGCCGGCGCCGGTGTCGATCTTCGACAGGATCTCTTCCACGCTGGTGCGGCCCTGGCCGAAGTGCTGGCCGTTCAGGAACATCATCGGTACCGCCATGATCTGGCGCGCTTCGACTTCGCTCTTGAACACGCCGCCGTCGATGGCGACGACCTTGATGCGCGGGTTAATGACCGACATCGCGTTGAGGGCCTGCACCACTTCCGGGCAGTTATGGCAGCTCAGCGAGATGAAGGTTTCGAATACGTAGTCGCCGTCCAGGTTCTTGATCTGCTCGATGACAGCCTGGTCCAGCTTGATCGTGTGACCGCCCACCTGCAGCAGCGCCAGCACCAGCGAGCTGAATTCGTGGCCGAGCGGGATGCCGGCGAAATCCACGGCGATATCGGTGCCCACGCGCTTGATCGAGAACGAAGGCTTGCGGGCATTGGCGCCGTCGGTGCGCACGGTGATCTTGTCGCTCAACGCGGCGATTTCGCGGAGCAGTTCATCCATTTCGCGCGCTTTCGGCGAATCATCCAGCGATGCAACGAGCTCAATCGGCTGCACCACTTTTTCCAGATAGGCCTGCAACTGCTTCTTGAGGGTTGCGTCCAGCATGATGTTTTCCTCGACTATGACGTTGTTGTTTGAGTATATGGCGGTGCCTGGGACCGAAACGGATCCCTGAAATGCACCGGGCCGCCCACGGCGGCCCGGGACAGTACTACCTTGCTGCTAAATTAGATCTTGCCGACCAGGTCCAGCGACGGGGTCAGGGTTTCAGCGCCTTCGGTCCACTTGGCCGGGCACACTTCGCCTGGGTGCGAAGCGACGTACTGGGCAGCCTTGACTTTGCGCATCAGTTCCGAAGCGTCGCGGCCGATGCCGTTGTCGTGCACTTCCATGACCTTGATCTGGCCTTCCGGATTGATCACGAAGGTGCCGCGCAGTGCCATGCCTTCTTCTTCGATCATGACTTCGAAGTTGCGCGACAGGGTGCCGGTCGGGTCGCCGATCAGCGGGTAGTTCACTTTCTTGATGGCGTCCGAGGTGTCGTGCCATGCCTTGTGGGCGAAGTGGCTGTCGGTCGACACGCCGTAGACGTTCACGCCCATCTTCTCGAATTCAGGCTGGAAGGCAGCCAGGTCTTCCAGTTCGGTCGGGCAGACGAAGGTGAAGTCGGCCGGGTAGAACATCAGAACCGACCAGGTGCCCTTGAAGTTCTCTTCCGTCAGATCGATGAACTTGCCGTTGTGGTAAGCGGTGGCTTTGAACGGCTTGATCTGGGTGTTGATGAGGGACATGTAATCTCCTGTTTTCGGGTGGTTAAAAGATTTGATAGACGCCAGTGTACCGACCTGAGCGTCTTTTGTGAAATTGATTGATGCGATACTGTCGATTGATTTTAACTATCAAGCAAATATTGCTCTCCCTTGAGGGGAATTATCGAGCCGGCAAGCCAGCCCAATCCATGAAGTGTGGACGAAACGACAGCGTGATGCAACCCGTGCTTCGATTGGGAAGAATAAGGGAGAAGTGTGACAGGATGGTTTCGTGGGATGGGCGGCAAAGCAGCCCATCCCACGATATGGAAGACTTCAAGCCGTGGTGGCCGTATCGACCATCTGCTCGCAGGTCGGCAGGATCAGCGAGAAGGTCGAGCCCTCGCCCGGCTTGC
The DNA here is from genome assembly GCF_002454935.1 of Massilia sp. UBA6681. NCBI lineage: Bacteria > Pseudomonadati > Pseudomonadota > Betaproteobacteria > Burkholderiales > Oxalobacteraceae > Massilia > Massilia sp. UBA6681. The sequence continues at coordinate 71,774 of NZ_DKJX01000002.1, read as the reverse complement.
TGGTCACGCGCAATTCGCCGCCGTGCGAGATCGCCAGCTGGCGCGAGATGTACAGGCCCAGGCCCAGGCCCTTCGGCTCGCCGTTGCGCGCGCCGCGCTCGTAGGGCTCGAAGATGCGTTCCAGGTCGCTCTGGGCGATGCCCTTGCCCTCGTCGCGCACGTCGATCCGCACCGTGTCCTCGGCGTACTGGACGCTCACCTCGACCGGCTGCCCGCCGCCATAGCGCAGCGCATTGGTCAAGAGGTTGACCACCACCTGCTCGATGCGGAACTCGTCCCAGCAGCCCTCCACCGGCGGATGCGGCTGCAGCGACAGCTTGCAGCCGGTGGCCGCCGCCTGCAGCGACAGGTCGCTGACCACGCGCTCCAGCAGGTCCATCAGTTGTACCTGGCCCGGACGAATCGACAGCTGGCCGCTGCGCATGCGCGAGACGTCGAGCATGTCGTCGATCAGGCGGATCATGGCCTTGATCTGGCGCTCGTCGCGCTTGATCATGGCTTCGAACTGGTCGGGCTTGATGGTGGCCAGGGTGCCGCGCTTGAGCTGCAGGCTGCGCATCTGCGCTTCCAGGAACAGGGTGTTGAGCGGCGTGCGCAGCTCGTGCGCCACCAGGGACATGAATTCGTCGCGCATGCGCAGCGAGCGCTGCAGCTCTTCCTGGGTCTGGTTCAGTTCGCGCAGCAGGGTTTCCTGTTCCTGTCGGCTGCGCTCGATCGCGGCCATCTGGCGCTGCATCTGGCGGCGCTGCTGGTCGAGCGTGACGAACACATTGACCTTGCTGCGCACCGCGTCCGAGTCGAGCGGCTTGTAGAGGAAGTCGACGGCGCCGGTCTCGTAGCCCTTGAAGGCGTAGTTCAGCTCGCGGCCGGCGGCCGACACGAACACGATCGGGATGGCGCGGGTGCGCGACGTGGAGCGCATCATCTCGGCCAGTTCGAAGCCGTCCATGCCCGGCATCTGGACGTCGAGGATGGCCAGCGCGAAGTCGTGCTCGAGCATCAGCGCCAGCGCTTCCTCGCCCGAGGAAGCCTGGTAGACGAGGCGTCCTTCGCCACGGATCAGGGCATCGAGGGCGCGCAGGTTCTCCGGCAGGTCGTCGACGATCAAAAGTTTGCTAGGGTCTTGCAGGCTCATAAGTTCCTCAGCATGGGAAGCAGTGTCCGGATACCGGACAGCGGCAGCACGAGATGGGGCGCACAGCGCCGGATCGCCTCGATCGGCATGGCGCTGGCCTGGGCCTCTCCCGGGTCCTGCACGACGGTCAGCCCGCCGCGCTCGCGGATATGGCACATGCCGTCGGCGCCGTCATGGTTGGCGCCGGTCAGCAGGATGCCGGCCAGCGCCGGACCATAGGCGTCGGCGCTTGACTCCATCAGCACATCGATCGCCGGGCGCGCGAACTGCACCGGCGGCTCGCAGCTGAGCGAGAAGCAGCGGTCGCGCTCGACCGACAGATGATAGCCCGATCCGGCGAAATAGATCACACCGGGTTCCAGCTGCTCCTTGTCGCGCGCCTCGCGCACCGGCAGCGCGGCGCGCAGCTCGAACAGCTCGGCCAGGCGGCTGTCGCGGTCGGGCGGCACGTGCAGGATGCACACGACGGTGGGGCGAAAACCAGCCGGGATGGCCGGCAGCAAGCCAATCAGCGCATCGACGCCGCCGGCCGAGCCGCCGATGACGACCAGCTCCACGCGGCGGCCGCGCAGGGCCGCGCCAATGTCCGCCAGGGCGCTCGCCGGGATGCTCACAGCGCACCCTTGCGGTAGATGCGCTCGCGCCGGGCCAGTACGTCGAAGCGGTCGGCATAGCTGGAGAACTCGATGCTCTCCTTGCTGCCCAGGCCCAGGAAGCCGCGGTGGCACAGCGATTCGTGGAACAGCCCGAGCGCACGGTCCTGCAGCTTGCGGTTGAAATAGATCAGCACATTGCGGCAGCTGACGAAATGGGTCTCCGAGAACACGGTATCGGTGGCCAGGCTGTGGTCGGCGAAGGTGACGTTCTCGACCAGGGCGCGATCGAACAGCGCGCCATTGTAGGCCGCCGTGTAATATTCGGAAAAAGCGCGCTTGCCACCGGCCTTCTGGTAGTTCTCGGTGTACAGGCGCATGCGTTCGAGGTTGAACACGCCGCGCCGCGCCGCCTCCAGCGATTCCGGATTGATGTCGGTGGCGTAGATGATGGCGCGGTCGAGCAGGCCTTCTTCCTGCAGCAGGATAGCCAGCGAATATACCTCTTCGCCGGTGCTGCAGCCGGCCACCCACAGCTTCAGCGAGGGATAGGTCTTCAGGAAAGGCATCACGTGCTCGCGCAGCGCGAGCCAGTATTCCGGGTCGCGGAACATCTCGGTGACCGGAATCGTCAGGTACTGCAGCAGCTGGGCGAAGCCGTCCGGCTCGTGCATCACCTTGGCCTGGAGCGCGGACACGGTGTCGCACTCCATCTCGCGCATGGCCACCAGGATGCGACGCTTCTGCGACGCACCCGTATAGTCCCTGAAGTCGTAGTTGTACTTCAGGTAGACGGCTTCCACCAGCATCTTCAGCTCGATGTCGAAGTCGTCCGGCGGGGTCGGATCGATGGGGCTCATTGGCGTGCTCAAATGCGTTCCAGTGTCGGCATCCACACCCGGATCAGCGAGTACAGGCGGGAGAGGTCGATCGGCTTGGCCAGGTAATCGTTGGCGCCGGCGGCCAGGCATTGCTCCTGGTCGTCCTTCATCGCCTTGGCCGTGATCGCGATGATCGGCAGGCGGTCGAAGCGGCCGTCCGCGCGGATGCGGCGGGTCGCTTCCAGCCCGTCCATGCCCGGCATCATCACGTCCATCAGCACAAGGTCGATGCCCGGCACCTCGTCGAGCTTGGCGATGGCCTCGAAGCCATTCCGGCCCACCTCGACCTTGGCGCCGCGCGATTCGAGCGCGCTGGTCAGCGCGAACACGTTGCGCACGTCGTCGTCCACCAGCAGGATGGTACGCCCTTCGAACACGCGGTCGCGTCCACGCACGGCCTTGAGCATGGTCTGGCGCTCGGACGAGAGCTCGCTTTCCACCTTGTGCAGGAACAGGGTCACCTCGTCCAGCAGGCGCTCGGGCGAACGCGCGCCCTTGATGATGATCGAGCGCGAATACTTGAGCAGCTCGGCCTCTTCGTCGCGGGTCAGGTTGCGGCCGGTGTACACGATCACCGGCGGGAAGGAGCAGACTTCCTCGCTGGCCATGCGCTCGAGCAGCTCGCCGCCCTGCATGTCGGGCAGTTTCAGGTCGATGATCATGCAGTCGAAGATCTGCTCCTTCAGCAGGGCCAGGGCGTCGCCGCCGGTGCCGACCGCCCGGATCTCGACATCAGTGTCGGCGATCAGCTGCACCACGCTCTCGCGCTGGCGCTCGTCGTCCTCGACCAGCAGCACGCGCTTGATCTTCTGGCTCGATTTTTCCTGCAGCTTGCGGAACACCTCTTCCAGCTGCTCTCGGCTGGTGGGTTTCAGCGCATAGCCGATCGCGCCCAGGTGCAGGGCCTCGCCGCCGTTTTCCATGCTCGAGACGATGTGCACCGGGATGTGGCGGGTGGCCGGGTTGTCCTTCAGCTGCTGCAGCACCGACAGGCCGGAGCTGTCCGGCAGGCGGATGTCGAGCAGCACCGCGTCCGGCTTCTGGCTGGCGGCCAGCGCCAGGCCCTCGCCGGCGCTCAGCGCCACCAGGCAGCGGTAGTCGAGTTCGTGCGCCAGGTCGAACAGGATGCGCGCGAATTCGGGTTCGTCCTCGATCACCAGCACGGTACGGGTCCCTGCGGCAGGCAGGTCGCGGTCGTCCGCGAAGCTGGCGGCCGGCTCCATCGATGCCGGAGCACTGGTCGGCGCCGGAGTCGCCAGCGGGGCCGGCTGCGGGGCATTCAGGGCCGGCGCCGCCGGCGGGGTGGCCGCCACCGCGCCGCTGCGCGGCAGGCTCAGGGTGAACAGGCTGCCCTCGCCCGGCTGGCTCGACACGTTCAGGCTGCCGCCCAGCAGGTTGGTGAGGTCGCGCGAGATCGACAGGCCCAGGCCGGTGCCGCCGAAGCGGCGGCTGGTGGTGCCGTCGGCCTGGTGGAAGGCGTCGAAAATCTTGTCCTGCTGGTCCTGGGCGATACCGATGCCGGAGTCGCGCACCCCGAACTGCACCCAGCCCTCGGGCGTCACGCCCACCGTCATGCGGACGGCGCCGCGATCGGTGAACTTCACCGCGTTGGACAGCAGGTTCTTGAGGATCTGCTCGACGCGCTGGCGGTCGGTGGTGATGGCGGCCGGCACGTTCGGGTCGATCGTCACGCTGAACTCGAGCGTTTTCTGGCGTGCGAGCGGCTCGAAGGTGCGCGCCAGGCCCTCGACCATGCGGCGCAGCGGCACCTCTTCCGGCACCAGCTCGAGCTTGCCCGCCTCGACCTTCGAGATGTCGAGGATGTCGTTAATCAGGTGCAGCAGGTCGTTGCCGGCCGAGTAGATGGTCTGGGCGAAGCGCACCTGCTCGTCATTGAGGTTGCCGCTGGCATTGTCGGCCAGCAGCTTGGCCAGGATCAGCGAGCTGTTGAGCGGCGTGCGCAGCTCGTGCGACATATTGGCCAGGAATTCGGACTTGTAGCGGCTGGCGCGTTCCAGCTCCAGCGCGCGCTGGCGCAGCTGGTCCTGCGCGCCGGTCAGGGCCGCGTTCTTCATGTCGAGGTTCAGCGCCTGCTCGGCCAGCTGGTCGTTGGTGGCGCGCAGCTCCGACTGCTGGTTTTCCAGCGCGGTCTGCGATTCTTCCAGCGCGCGCGACTGCTCTTCCAGCTCCTCGTTGGCGGTGCGCAGCTCTTCCTGCTGGACCTGCAGTTCCTCGTTCAGGGTCTGGGTCTCTTCCAGCGCATGCTGCAGGCGCAGGCGGTACAGCACCGCCGCCATCGAGGCGCCGACCGCCGGGGCGATCAGTTCCATGAACTCGCGGTCGCGCGCGGTCACGGGATGCAGGAAACCGATCTCGATCACGCCCTTGATCTTGCCGTGGTTGTGCACCGGGGCGATCAGGAGCTGGCGCGGCGGCGCGTCGCCCAGGCTCGAGGCCACCTTGATGTAACCGTCCGGCAGGTCGTTCAACACCAGCAGGCGGCCCTCGATCGCCGCGCGGCTGGCCAGCGAATGGCCCGGCATGATGACCTGGGCGTCGTCGGCCTTGTCGAAGGCGAAGCCGTAGGCGCCGATGCGGCGCAGGACGCCGTCCTCGCCGTTCACGTACATGGATGCGACCGCGCCGTCCAGGTAGCGGATCAGGTAGCCCAGCACGGCGTCGGCCAGCGGTTCCAGCGAATGGATGCCGGCGCTCAGCGCGGCCAGCTCGGTCTGGCCGGAACGCAGCCAGTCCTGGTGGCGCAGCTGGGCGTTGTGCTCGGCCTCGTGCTCCAGCGTCTCCTGGTAGGAATTCGACAGCATGACCAGCTGGCGGCGCCCGAACATGGCCAGGCCGCCACCGACCAGCAGGCTGAGAAGCAGGAAGGAGACCACCGACCAGGTCGTGACGCGGCGCGCCTCGTCGTTGCGCTCGCGCAGCAGGCGGCGCTCGACGTCGAGGAAGTCGTCGAAGGAACGGCGGATCTCGTCCATCAGGATCTTGCCGCGGCCGCTACGTACGGCGTCGAGGTAGGTCGGATCGTTGCGGCGGCGCCGTTCGATCATCTCGGCGGCGAAAGCCTTCCATTGCATCTGCGAGGCCTGGATGCGCTTGATCCGGTCAATCTGGGCCGGATTGTCCGCGACCATCTCGCTCATCGATCCGAGTCCGCTCTGTACGCGCTGCAGGGCGAGCAGATAAGGTGAAAGGAAAGCCTCGTCGCCGGCAAGCAGGTAGCCGCGCATCCCGGCTTCCATGTCGGCCGCAAGCTTGCTGACCTCTTGCGCATTGCCGATGACGCGCTCGGAGTGCTCGACCCGGTTCAGTGCATTGATCAGGTAAGCGATCAGGGCGACGAATACGATTGCGGTAACGACGCTCAATCCCAGCGGCAAGGCGACGTTGCGGCTCAGGATGCGGCGAAATTGTGAATTATCGATGGAAGGGCCGGCCATGCGTGACGAAAAGTTAGGAAAAAAATATCCCAAGTGTAACGCATGGTCGTATTTTCCGTCACACAATTGGATGAATGATCGACATCTTAATTTTTAATACAGAAAGTAGATTCCGACGAATCCTTTATGCGAGATGGGTCGCAAGATACGGCGCCGTGCGGCTGGCCTTGCAGCGCGCCACCTCTTGCGGCGGCCCGGCGCAGATCAGCTTGCCGCCCTCGTCGCCCGCCCCCGGGCCGACATCGATCACCCAGTCGCAGCCCGCCACCACGCGCATGGTGTGCTCGACCACGATCACCGTGTTGCCGGCGTCGACCAGGCGGTTCAATTGCGCCACCAGGCGGTCGGCATCGCGCGGGTGCAGGCCGGTGGTCGGCTCGTCCAGCACGTACAGGGTGTTGCCGCGCCCGGCGCGCTGCAGCTCGGCCGCCAGCTTGATGCGCTGCGCCTCGCCGCCCGACAGTTCGGTCGCCGGCTGGCCCAGGCGCAGGTAATCGAGGCCGACTTCACGCAGCACCTCCAGCGAGCGCTCCACCAGCGGCTCGCCCTCGAAGAACGCAATCGCCTCCCCCACCGTCATGCCCAGCACCTCGGCGATGTTCTTGCCGCGGTAGCGCACCTCCAGGGTCTTGGCGTTGTAGCGCGCACCTTCGCAGGTCGGGCATGGCGCATACACGCTGGGCAGGAACAGCAGCTCGACCATGACGAAGCCCTCGCCGGCACAGTGCTCGCAGCGCCCCTTGGCCACGTTGAAGGAGAAGCGGCCGGCGTCATAGCGGCGCTTCTTCGCGTCCGGCGTGGCGGCGAACAGCTTGCGCACCTGGTCGAACAGGCCGGTATAGGTGGCCAGGTTGGAACGCGGGGTGCGGCCGATCGGCTTCTGGTCGACCCGCACCATGCGCCGTATTCCCTCCATGCCGGCGACGATGCGCCCTTCGAGCGGCAAGGCGGCTTCCTGTTCCAGGCCCGGTTCTTCGGCCTCCGGGGCATCGGTCTCCGGCGCGCCCTGGCCGAGGGCCCTGCTTACCAGCTCCACCAGCACCTGGCTGACCAGGCTCGACTTGCCGGAACCGGACACGCCGGTGACCGCCGTCAGCACGCCGAGCGGGAAGTCGGCCTTGACCCCGTCGAGGTTATTGCGGCGCACGCCCTCCAGGCGCAGCCAGCCGACCGGCTGGCGCGGCGCGCGTTTTTCCAACGGCGCTTCGTTGAACAGGTAGCGCCGCGTCTGCGAGTCGGCGACCTTCTTCAATCCGCCGGGCTCGCCGCTGTACAGCACCTGCCCGCCCTTCTCGCCCGCTTGCGGGCCGACGTCGACGATCCAGTCGGCCTGCCGGATCACGTCGAGCGCGTGCTCGACCACGAACAGCGAGTTGCCCGCGCTCTTCAACTGTGCGAGCGCATCGAGCAGGGCTTCGGTATCGGCCGGGTGCAGGCCGGCCGAAGGCTCGTCCAGCACGTAGACCACGCCGAACAGGTTCGAGCGCACCTGGGTCGCCAGGCGCAGGCGCTGCAGCTCGCCCGGCGACAGGGTCGGCGTGCTGCGTTCCAGCGCCAGGTAGCCCAGCCCCAGGTCGAGCAGCACGCGCAGGCGCGCGCACAGGTCCTGGGCGATGCGCTGGGTGACGATCATCTGTTCCGGGTGTTCCCTGGCGCGCGTCTTGTCCTTGGCCGCTTCGCCGGCCGCGTAGGGTTGCAACAGCTCGCTGAGCCGCGCCAGCGGCATGCGCGACAATTCCATGATGTCGATGCCGGCAAAGGTGACCGACAGCGCTTCCTGGCGCAGGCGCTTGCCGCGGCACTGCGGGCATTCGGTCGAGACCATGTAGCGCGCCACGCGCTTCTTCATCGAGGCGCTTTCGGTATTGGCGAAGGTCTGCAGCACGTAGCGGCGCGCGCCGGTGAAGGTGCCCTGGTAGCTGGGCGTGTCCTTGCGCTTGAGCGCCGCCTTCGTTTCCTTGGGCGTGAGGCCGGCGTAGACCGGCACGGTCGGGGTCTCGTCGGTGAACAGGATCCAGTCGCGGTCCTTCTTCGGCAAGTCGCGCCAGGGGGTATCGACGTCGTAGCCCATGGTGACCAGGATGTCGCGCAGGTTCTGGCCATGCCAGGCCGGCGGCCAGGCGGCCACCGCGCGCTCGCGGATGGTGAGCGAATCGTCCGGCACCAGCGATTGTTCCGTCACCTCGTAGACCCGGCCCAGGCCCGAGCACTGCGGGCAGGCGCCTTCCGGCGTGTTCGGCGAAAAGGATTCCGCGTACAGGAGTTCCTGGCCAGGCGGATAGTCGCCGGCGCGCGAATACAGCATGCGCAGGGAATTCGACAGCGTGCTCACGCTCCCCACCGAAGAGCGCGCGGTGGGCGAACCGCGCTGCTGCTGCAGGGCCACCGCCGGCGGCAGGCCGTCGATCTCGTCGACCTCGGGCACCGGCATCTGGTGGAACAGGCGGCGCGCATAGGGCGACACCGACTCCAGGTAGCGGCGCTGGGCTTCCGCGTACAGGGTGCCGAAGGCGAGCGAGGACTTGCCCGAGCCGGACACGCCGGTGAACACCACCAGGCTGCCCCTCGGGATGTCGACGTCGACGTTCTTCAGGTTGTGTTCGCGGGCGCCACGCACCCGGACGTAGCCTGCGCGGCTTTCGCCGGCGGTGGAAGAATGGTCGTGCTTGTGGCCCGTCGGCTTGTCGCGCATGATTTCCCCGGCATCGTGAGGTCGATCCCGTATTACAGCCGACGTCCAAGAAATTGTCCGTGCGTTCAGCAACAGTTCAGCGCACAAGCGAGGCCAAGCGCTCGCACATGGGCGCCAGGTCCGCCGGTCCGCATAGCGCGGCGACCTTGCGGCAGGCTTCGTTCACATCTTTATTGTCAACAACTTCTGCCAGCCGCTTCTCGAGCCGCCGTGCTGTCAGTCGGGCAGCCTTCAGGCTGGCGCCCACACCCAGCGCCCTCACCCTTGCCGCGTTGTCGAACTGGTCGTGCGCCAGCGGCACCACAAGCTGCGGCGTGCCGGCGCGCAGGGCTTCGGCCGTGGTGCCGATGCCGCCATGGTGCACCAGCGCCGCCACGTGCGGCAGCAAGGCGCGCAGCGGCACGTAATCCTGCCACAGCACCGGCGTCGGCAGCTGGGCCGGCAGCTGCTCGCGGTGCGGCGTCAACAGGATGGCGCGCAGGCCGCGCCGGGCGCAGGCGTCCAGGGCGCAGCGGAAGTAATGGGCCGCCTGGCGGTTGCCGGTGCCGGGCGTGAACACCACCGGCCTGGCCCCCTCCTGCAGGAAGCGCGCCACTTGCGGCGACAGCTCGGCCTGGGGCGATGGGTCGAACAAGGGAAAGCCGGCGCGCGCCAGAGGCTGCGGCCAGTCTGGCTGGGTCGGCGCAAACCATTCGGGGAACAGGGTCACGGACAGGTCGGGCACCTGCACGATGTGCTCGATCAGGCTCGCAACCGGCGCCAGCCCATGCGAAGCCCGCGCCGCGTTCACGTCGGGCAGCGAAACCGGATCGATCAGGGCCTTGCCGATGCGCCGCCACAGCCAGCGGCGCGCGCCCAGCGGCACCCAGCGCGGCACCGGATACGGCCCCAGCATGAGCGGGTCATGCACGGTCGGCAGGTTGGATGGCGCCAGGTAGATTGCCGCGACTTTCAGGCCGGGCCGCTGCGCACGGCACAGGTCCGCTTCCGGCAGCGCGAGCGGATGCGCCAGCAGCACGACCTGCTCGTCCTGCGGCAGCGCGGCCACGAAGGCGGGAATCTGCGCCATCGCCGGGCGCGTGGCGCGCCACACCACGGCCAGGCCACGCGTCGGGTGCCACAGGTCGGGATGGTCGAGCACCGCTTCGTCGGCCGGCAGGCCGTGGAAGGCCAGGCCGGTCGGCTCCACGAAAGGCGCATGCTGCACCGGCCCGAGCATGCTGACCCGGCGCCCGCCCTCGCGCAGCGCCAGCGCCACGCGCATGAAGGGAAACAGGTCGCCGGCCGAGCCGATGGTGACGACGACGAAGTGCAGCTGCGGCATCGAAAAGCCGCCCGTCAGAAGCTGAGCGTTCCCTCGATCGAATCGTCGAGCGTCTTGCCCAGCACCGCGCCGACCACGACCTTGGCGCCGGCCACCGCGTCGCCATGCTTGTTGTCCCAGTAGTAGCCCTGGCGCGGGATCACGCGGATGGCGGTGATGCGCGGGTCGTCCTCGCCTTCGGTGAACCAGGTCTTGAGCATGAAGTTCCACAGCTCCTTGATGCGCTGGCGGTCGGTGATCACTTCCGCATAGCCCTCGAGCTCGAGGAAGCCGGAATGCGCGCCCTGCTGGAAATACAGCTTCACGGCCGGGTGCGCCGCGATCTCCGCGTTCTTGTGGCTGTCGCTGGCGCTCAGGAACCAGAGCTGGCCGGCGTCGTCCACCTCGCGCACGCTCATCGGGCGCACGCCCCGGCTCGGGCCGCTGCCGCCCTGGGTGACGAAGAAGCAGCTGTCGGCGTCGTCGGCCATGTCCTTGAGGCGCTGCACGGCCTGCTCGCCGCTGAGGTCGAGGCGGTTCTGTTCCGGCTGGTTGCGGTTGATCGAATCCATGGGTTCTCCAATGGGCAGTTGGCGGATGAGACGACTCTAGCGGCGGTCTGGCTTCCGGTATGTGAGCACGCGTACACTCGGACTCAACGCACTGGACAAGAACGGTTCAGGGGATCAGGCGCGCCGTGCGCAGTTGCCCGAACAGGTCGAAGAAGGAGTCGTCGGTGGCCTGGTAGGCCGTGAAGCCGAGCTTGCGGCTGCGTGCCATGTCGGTCATCACCTCGATCGGGCGGCCGAGGTCGAGGTCGGTGTGCCAGGGCGACGCCAGGCGATCGAGGTCGGCTTCCGCCAATCCGTGGCGCGCGGCGATGTCGCGCCACAGCGCATGGTCGTTCGCCATCGCGCTTTCCAGCGGCTGCACCGTGCCGTTGAAGCCCGCGGCCTGGACGCCAAAATAGTCGGCGATGCGGCCCCACAGCCAGCTCCAGCGGAACAGGTCGCCGTTGACGATGTTGAAGGCTTCGTTGCGCGCCGCGTCGGTATTGGCCGCCCAGACCAGCTGCCTGGCCAGCATGCGCGCGTCGGTGACGTCGGACAGGCCGTTCCACTGCGCGCCGGAGCCGGGGAACTGGAAGGGACGTCCGGTCTCCTTGCAGATGGTGGCGTACACGGCCAGCGTGGTGCCGAGGTTCATCGCATTACCGACCGCCATGCCGATGACCGTGTGCGGACGGTGGACGGTCCAGGTAAAGCGGTCGCGCTCGGCGGCCGCGTAGACCTCGTCTTCCTGGGCATAGTAGAAATTCTCGACGGGCAGACGCGGCTGGCTTTCGCGCAGCGGCGTGTCCGGCAGCGTGCCGGAAGCGGCATAGGCCTCAAAAGGGCCGAGGTAGTGCTTCAGGCCGGTGACCAGGGCCACGTGGCGCAGCGACTTCTTGCTCGACAGGCTGGAGAGCAGATTACGCACCATGGCCGCGTTGACGCGGATGTTCTCGGCCTCGGTCGCCTGGCGCATCCACGTGGCGATGAAGACATGGGTGGGCGCGACATCCGCCAGCGCGGCGGCCAGCCCTGCCTCGTCGAGCAGGTCGGCCGCGACCGGGATCACGCCCGGAACATCATTGCCGGGACGGCGCGCCAGTCCGTAGACTTGCCAGCCGTCCGCCACCAGGGCTTTCGCCGTGTAGTTCCCGCCGATCCCGCTAGCGCCCACTACCAGTGCAGTTCGTTGCATTGCCGTTTTCCTTCCGTATCAAAGGAAAAACGGTAGCACGGATGGACGAATGGAGTCGTCTTACAGGAAGCGGTCCAGGATCTTGCGACTGTGCTTGTCGATATGGAACATGTCGCGCACCAGGAAGTTGATGCCGTGGTTGTCCGAGATCAAGAGCGAGGCTTCGCCGATGCGGCGGATGTCCTCGTCCACCTTCAGCACGAATTCGGTGTCGCCGCGGTCGGTCCTGACAAACCAGGTGCAGGGCGTGGCGAAGCTCGACACGTTCTTGATCGCCAGGATTTCGGGAATGAATTCGCGGCCTTCGATCTCTTCCTGGATCAGGGCACGGGTCTGCTCCGGCACCTCGGCCAGGTCGTCGATCCAGGCCACTTCCTTGCCGCCCTCGCGCACCAGCGAAATGCCGCGCGTCGGCGCCTGGATCGGGAAGGCGCGCACCGGAATGACGCCGACGTGTTCTTCACCTTCGGCGGTGGTGAGCACCAGCTTGCCGAAGCTGTCGCGCCGTAGTTGGAAAGTACTGCTCATTCAATCACCCTTGTCGTCCGGTTCCCCGTCCACGTTGCGCGCTTGCGCTTCGTAGAGGCGGTGGTAAGCGCCTTCGCGCGCCATCAGCTCGTCATGGCTGCCCTCTTCCACCACCACGCCGCGGTCCAGCACCACCAGGCGGTCGGCCCGGTGCAGCGTGGACAGGCGGTGCGCGATGGCGATCGTGGTGCGGCCCTGCACGAGGTTGTCGAGCGCCTTCTGGATCTCTTTCTCGGTTTCCGAGTCCACCGAGGACGTCGCTTCGTCCAGGATCAGGATCGGCGGATCGATCAGCAGCGCGCGCGCGATCGAGATGCGCTGGCGTTCGCCGCCCGACAGGCCCTGGCCGCGCTCGCCCACCATCGAGTCGTAGCCCTGCGGCAGGCGCAGGATGAACTCGTGCGCGTGGGCCGCGCGCGCCGCCGCGATGATTTCTTCGCGGGTGGCGCCCGGCTTGCCGTAGGCGATGTTCTCGGCGATCGTCCCGAAGAACAGGAAAGGCTCCTGCAGCACCAGGCCGATGTGGCGGCGGTAGTCGCTGACCGCGAAGGTGCGGATATCCTGGCCGTCGAGCAGGATCGCGCCCTCGGCCACGTCGTAGAAGCGGCAGATCAGGTTGACCAGCGTGCTCTTGCCGGAACCCGAATGACCGACCAGGCCGACCATCTCGCCGGCTTTGATCTTCAGCGAGATGCCGCGGTTGACCGCGCGGTTGCCGTAACGGAAACCGACTTCGCGCAGCTCGATGTTGCCGGCCACCTTGTCGACCTTCACCGGGTTGACCGGGTCCGGCACGCTCGACACGTGGTCGAGGATGTCGAAGATGCGCTTGGCCGCCGAGGCCGACTTCTGGGTCACCGAGACGATGCGGCTCATGGAATCGAGCTTCACGTAGAAACGGCCGCTGTAGGCGATGAAGGCGGTCAGGGTGCCGACCGTGATGTCGCCGCGCGAGACCTGCCAGATGCCGAAGATCCAGATCACCAGCAGCCCCATTTCGGTCAGCAGCGAGACGGTCGGCGAGAACAGCGACCAGACCTTGTTCAATTTGTCGTTGACGGCCAGGTTGTGCCTGTTCGCTTCGCGGAAGCGCGCCGCTTCGCGCTTTTCCTGGGCGAAGGCCTTCACCACCCGGATGCCCGGGATGGTATCGGCCAGCACGTTGGTCACCTCGCCCCACACGCGGTCGATCTTCTCGAAGCCGGTGCGCAGCTTGTCGCGCACCACGTGGATCATCCAGGCGATGAAGGGAAGCGGAACAAGCGTCACCAGCGCCAGCCAGGGATTCATGCTGAACAGGATCACGCCCGTCATGATGATCAGAAGGACGTCCGACAGGAAGTCGAGCAGGTGCAGCGACAGGAAGACACTGATGCGGTCGGAGCCGCTGCCGATACGCGACATCAGGTCGCCGGTGCGCTTGCCGCCGAAGTATTCCAGCGACAGGCGCAGCAGGTGTTCATAGGTGGTCGAGCGCAGGTCGGCGCTGATGCGCTCGGAGGCCAGCGCCAGCACGTAGGTCTTGCCCCAGCCGAGCGCCCAGGCCAGCAACGCCGCCCCGAACAGGCCGCCCATATATAAATAGACGAGCGAGGTGTCGATGACTTGGCCGTTCTGGTACGGGATCAGGACGTTGTCCATCAGCGGCTTGGTCAGATACGGCGGGATCATGTGCGCGCCGGTCGAGCCCACCATCAAGAGGAAACCGAGCAGCAGCTGTCCCTTGTAGGGCCGGGCGAAGCGCCACAAACGGAACAGGGTCCAGGTCGACGGCGGGGTGTGCAGCACCTTGGCGCACACCGCGCATTCGGCGTCGTCGGCCTCGAGCGGGGCCTTGCAGCTCGGGCAGGTGTGCTGCTCCGGCGGCGTCACCGGCACGCCGGTCACGACGCTTTTCAGCTGTTCGTTGAAATGGTCGACCACCCGGATCGCACCCAGGTTCTGGCCCAGGGTGAAGCGCCAGGCTCCCAGGCGGCCCTCTGGATCGACCAGTTCGAGATGGCCGACACCCGCATGGTCGTGGTGGCGCAGCTGCAGGCCGGATCGGTAAGTCCAGTCGCGCCAGGCGTCTTCGCCCGGGCTTCTCGCCAGCAAACGGCGGCTGGTGACCACCACCAGGCCCTTCCGGAAATGTAATTTCGCATCGAGGTCAACCTCGACGCTGCATAAAACGTTTTCCCCTGGTGCAAGCTGTTTCGTAACGTCATTTTGCCAGTGTTCGGGCAAAACATTGGCGGCGACCGCCAGGGACGACGGAATAGCAGGTTGTTGAGTTGTCATGTGTTGCGCCCGAGATCAGGCATTTGGTTCTGGTGGGGTACAAACAGCGGCGGGGCTTGGCAAGGCACAGGATTGCCGGGATGCCCCCGTACGTGAAGCGTTCCACAAACAGGCTTAACGTTTCTGCGTATCCTTTGGATGACAGAAGGTGGCGTTCCGGCAGAAAAGGAAGCAACCCGATAAGCGTCGGGCCGGCGAGTATACATGAAGTGCGCTGCGGGAAACCGGCTTTGGGTACCGTAGCAGCAGGCAGGTAATTTAAGGTAACGCCAAGCTTGCGCGCAACAGTCGCGGCTGGCAAAGACATTTTTTCATGAACAAGAAGAACGACATCAAGTTCCTCCGCGTGACCCACCTGCGCGGCCCGAACATCTGGACCTACCGACCGGTGATCGAGGCCTGGCTCGACATTGGGGAGCTCGAAGACTTCCCCTCGAACACCCTGCCCGGCTTTACCGAGCGCCTGACCGCCTGGCTGCCGGGCCTGGTAGAACACCGCTGCGGCGTCGGCAGCCGCGGCGGTTTCCTGGAACGCCTGCGCGACGGCACCTGGGCCGGCCACATCCTCGAGCACATCGTGCTCGAGTTGCAGAACATGGCTGGCATGAAGACCGGCTTCGGCAAGACCCGCTCGACCGGCCAGCGCGGCGTCTACAAGATGGCGTTCCGCACCCGCGACGAGATCGTCGGCCGCGCCGCCCTCGAAGCCGGCCACCGCCTGATCATGGCGGCCATCAACGACACGCCCTTCGACATGGCCGCCACGGTGCAGACGCTGACCGAGCTGGTCGACCGCTGGTGCCTGGGCCCGTCGACCGCCCACATCGTCGATGCCGCCACCGACCGCCGCATCCCCTCGATCCGCCTCACCGAGGGCAACCTGGTGCAGCTCGGCCACGGCGCAGCCCAGCGCCGCATCTGGACCGCCGAGACCGACCGCACCAGCGCCATCGGCGAAGGCATCGCCAGCGACAAGGACCTGACCAAGACCCTGCTCGCCTCCTGCGGCGTGCCGGTGCCGGAAGGCGCCCTGGTGAGGAGCGCCGAAGAGGCATGGGAAGAAGCCCAGGACATCGGCCTGCCGGTCGTGGTCAAGCCGGTCGACGGCAACCATGGACGCGGCGTGACGCTGAACCTGATGAGCGAAGCGGAAGTGACGGCCGCCTATGCGATCGCCGCGGAAGCCGGCGACAGCAGCGCCGTGCTGGTCGAGCGCTTCATTCCCGGCAACGAGCACCGCCTGCTGGTGGTGGGCCGCGAGGTGGTGGCCGCCGCCAGGGGCGAATCGCTGTGGGTGACGGGCGACGGCAGCTCGAGCGTGCTTCAGCTGTGCGACAGCCAGATCAACACCGACCCGCGCCGCGGCGAGAGCGAAGAACACCCGCTCGGCCGCGTCAACCCGCACGACAGCGAAATCATGCTGGACCTGAAGCGCCAGGGCCTCACGCCCGAGTCAAGGCCGCAGGCCGGCCAGAAGGTGCTGATCCAGGTGAACGGCAACGTCGCCGACGACGTCACCGACCTGGTGCACCCTTCGGTCGCCCACGCCGCCGCGCTGGCGGCGCGCATCGTCGGCCTGGACATCGCCGGCATCGACCTGGTGTGCGAGGACATCTCGCGTCCTTTGGCCGAGCAGCGCGGCGCCATCATCGAAGTCAATTCGAGCCCGGGCCTGCTGGCCCATATCAAGCCGGCCAGCGGCCAGCCGCGCAACGTGGGCAAGGCCATCGTCGACCATCTGTTCGCGCAAGAAGAAACCGGGCGCATCCCGGTGGTCGGCGTCACCGGCACGCTCGGCACCAGCCTGATCGCGCGCCTGGTGGGCTGCCTGGTCCACATCACCGGCAAGCACGTCGGCGTGGCCAACGGCGAAGGCCTGTACCTCGACGCGCGCCAGGTCTCACACCGCGACTCGACCGGCTTCGAGGCCGGCCAGCGCCTCCTGATCAACCGCACCGTGCAGACCGCCGTGTTCGAATCGAACGCGCGCTCGATCCTGTCGGCGGGCCTGCCCTACGACCGCTGCCTGGTGGGCATCGTCACCGACATGGAAGGCCTGGCTGACTTGGCCGAGTTCCACATCCAGGACCAGGACGCACTGCGCAACGTGATCCGCAGCCAGGTCGACGTGGTCCTGTCGGAAGGCACCGCGGTGCTGAACGCGGCCATTGATGCGGTTGCCGCGCTGGCGGAACTGTCGGACGGCCGCGTGATCTTTTACGCGCTCGACGAGAACAACCCGGTCGTCGCGAACCATCGCGCGCAGGGCGAACGCGTGGTGTTCGTGCGCGACAACCGCATCGTGCTGGCCGAAGGCTTCGATACGGAAGACGTGCTGCTCGACCTGGCCAGGATCCCGCCGGCGACGGTGAAGCACCCGGACAGCGTGCTGGCGGCCGTGGCGGCGGCCTGGGCGCTGGGCGTGCCCTCCGACCTGATCTGCGGCGGCCTGCGCGCTTTTGATGCCACCCCGAAGAAGACGACCCACTCAATTTAAGACTGAAGGTTTATGGAAGTATCTCGTGTACGGGCCCTGCGCGGCCCAAATCTGTGGAGTCATCACACCTCGGTGGAGGCGATCGTCTCCTGCACGCCTGACGAAGAATCGATCCGCGGCCTGGCCGGCTTCGAGACGCGCCTGCGCGCGCGCTTTCCGCAGGTAGGCGAACTGCAGCCCTACGGCCACGACGACATCGTGCCGCTGGCCCAGGTGCTCGAACGCGTGGCCCTGGCCCTGCAAGCCGAAGCCGGCTGCCCGGTCACCTTCAGCCGCACCACCGCCACCGTCGAGCGCGGCATCTACCAGGTCGTGGTCGAGTACAGCGAGGAAGACGTCGGCCGCCTGGCCCTCGAGCTGGCGCAGGAACTGGTCGAAGCTGCCCGGAATGACGCCGCCTTCGACCTGGCCGGCGCCCTGGCGAAACTGCGCGAAGTCGACGAGGACGTGCGCCTCGGCCCGTCCACCGGCGCCATCGTGCATGCCGCCGTCGCGCGCAACATCCCCTTTCGCCGCCTGACCGAAGGCAGCCTGGTGCAGTTCGGCTGGGGCAGCCGCCAGCGCCGCATCCAGGCCGCCGAGATCGACGCCACCGGCGCGATCGCCGAGACCATCGCCCAGGACAAGGAACTGACCAAGAAGCTGCTCGACGCTGCCGGCGTGCCGGTGCCGATGGGTCGCAGCGTGAGCGACCCGGAAGACGCCTGGGCCGCCGCCCTCGAGATCGGCCTGCCGGTCGTGATCAAGCCGAAGGACGGCAACCAGGGCAAGGGCGTGACCGTCAACGTCACCACCAAGGAGCAGCTGACCGCGGGCTTCCACACCGCGTCCGAGTTTCGCGACGACATCCTGGTCGAGCGCTACCTGCCGGGTCACGACTACCGCGTGCTGGTCATCGGCGACAGGATGGTGGCTTGCGCCCGCCGCGATCCGCCGCAAGTGGTGGGCGACGGCGTGCACAGCGTGCGCCAACTGGTCGAGCAGGTCAACAAGGACCCGCGCCGCGGCGACGGCCACGCCACCTCGCTGACCAAGATCCGCTTCGACGACATCGCCCTGGCCACGCTCGCCAAGCATGGCATGCATGCCGACTCGGTACCTAGCAATGGCCAGCGCGTGGTGCTGCGCAATAACGCCAACCTGTCCACCGGCGGCACCGCCACCGACGTGACCGACGACGTCCATCCGGACGTCGCGGAGCGCTGCATCGCCGCTGCCCACATGGTAGGCCTGGACATCTGCGGCGTCGACCTGGTGTGCGACAGCGTCTTGAGGCCCATCGAGGAACAGCACGGCGGCATCGTCGAAGTCAACGCCGCGCCGGGCCTGCGCATGCACCTGTCGCCCTCCTTCGGCAAGCCCCGTCCGATCGGCGAAGCCATCATGGACACCCTGTTCGCGCCCGGCGATGACGGCCGCATCCCGGTAGTGGCCGTGACCGGCACCAACGGCAAGACCACCACCGTGCGCCTGATCGCGCACCTGTTGACGGCGTCTGGACTGCGCACCGGCATGACCAACACCGACGGCGTCTACATCGAAGGCCGCCGCATCGACAGCGGCGACTGCTCGGGTCCGCGCAGCGCCCGCAACGTGCTGCTGCACCCGGACGTCGATGCGGCCGTGTTCGAGACCGCGCGCGGCGGCCTGCTGCGCGAAGGCCTGGCCTTCGACCGCTGCCAGGTGGCGGTGGTGACCAACATCGGCGCCGGCGACCACCTCGGCCTGAACTACATCACCACGCTCGAAGACCTCGCGGTGCTCAAGCGCGTGATCGTCCAGAACGTGGCCGTTGGGGGCATGGCCGTGCTGAACGCGGCCGACCCGGCGGTGGCGGCAATGGCCGAAGTGACCCGCGGCGACGTCACCTTCTTCGCGCTCGACGTCGGCCACCCGATCATGGCGATGCACCGCGCCCAGGGCCGCCGCGTCGTCTTCGTCGAAGACGGCCAGCTGGTCGCCGCCCAGGGCAATATCGAACACCGCGTGTCCCTGGCGGAGGTCCCGATCACCCGCGGCGGCAGCGTCGGCTTCCAGGTCGAGAACGTGCTGGCCTCGGTGGCCGCGGCCTGGGCCGTGGGCACCGACTGGGACAAGATCCGCCTTGGCCTGAAGACCTTCGTCGGCGAGAGCGACAACGCGCCGGGCCGCTTCAACGTGTTCGACTACCGCGGCGCCACCGTCATCGCCGACTACGGCCACAACCCGGACGCGATCGCCGCGCTGGTCAATGCGGTCGAAGGCATGTCGGGCAAGCGCCGCTCGGTGGTGATCAGCGGCGCCGGCGACCGCCGCGACCAGGACATCACCCAGCAGACCGAGATCCTCGGCAAGGCTTTTGACGAGGTGCTGCTGTACCAGGACCAGTGCCAGCGCGGCCGCGCCGACGGCGAGGTGGTCGCCTTGCTGCGCAAGGGCTTGAGCGGCGCTACCCGCACCAGCCACGTGGAAGAAATCAACGGCGAGTTCGTCGCGATCGACCGCGCGCTGTCGCGTCTCGAGAGCGGCGACCTGTGCCTGATCCTGATCGACCAGGTGGACGCGGCGCTGGCGCACATCAAGCAGCGCGTCGCCGAAGCTTGAAACCTGCCTCGCATGCCACCCATGTGCCGGCGCTGCCGGCCATGGGGCCGGGCATCCTGCTGCGGGCGCTGCTCAAGCGTCCGCAACGCCTTCTTCCCGCCCTGCCGCTGGAACTCGTCACCGAGTATCGCCTCGACAGCCTCCCGCTGGACGACATCGCGCGCTACCGCGCGGCCTTCGGCTTCGCGGGCGACCGTATTCCGCTGACCTGGTGGTACCTGCCGGCCCAGCGCGCCCACCTGGCCACGATGCTCGACCCACGCTTCCCCTTCCGGATCGCGGGACTCGTCCACATGGAGAACCTGCTCGAGGAGCACGGCAGGATCGCGCCCGGCCAGGCCCTGTTGCTACGCACCGTGTTGCGGATACTGCCGCCATCGGCCAGTGGCGCCCTGCGCTGCGTACTGGAGACCACCGGCATGGCAGCCGGCTCGCCGGTATTCAGCTGTTCCAGCACTTACCTCATCCGCCGGGGCGAACGCGGCGCGGCCAGGCCGCCCGAGGCTGGCCCCGAGCTGTCCGGCCGGGCATTGGCCCAGTGGACGCTGGACGCAGCAGCGGGCCGCCGCTACGCCCGGCTTTCGGGTGACTGGAACCCGATCCACCTCGCGGGCTGGAGCGCCCGCCTGATGGGCATGCGCAAACCGATCATCCATGGCATGCACACGCTCGCATCGTGTTGCTCGGTACTGGAAAACGAGAGCGGCCGCAGCGCTGCCCGCATCGAATGCCGTTTCCGCTCACCCGTGGCCCTGGGCAGCGCCGTCATCCTGCGTGCGGCTGCCGCGACCGGCGGATTCGTGGCGGAAGCGGACGGCAAGCCGGCAGTCACGGGCCACTGCGCGCTCGCATGAGCACGGCGCTGGACCTTGTTATTGCTTGCGCCCCGGCTCGACAGCGACCTTGATCGACTTGTAGAACACGGCACTTCTTGCCTCGAAACCGGAGTCGATCCCGAAGAAGACCCAGATGTCACCGTTGGCATTGCTGGTCACCGCCAAGGGGGCCGTACTCTTGAGTAGCTTGGTCTGGAAAACCTGGGGGCCGCAGTCCGGCACGGCGTTGGCGACGTTGCCGAGCACCTGCGACGCGGCGCCCGGTGTCGCCTGGTTGCCGCGGTCGAGGTCGACCCTCCACTCGCCATTGACCTGGACGGTCTTCGGCTCCGTCGGCGCAGCGCCCGCGACCACGTAGACGCTTTCGCCCGGCGCGCCGCCGACGCCGACGCAGCCGGAA
Organism: Massilia sp. UBA6681; assembly: GCF_002454935.1. Lineage (NCBI taxonomy): Bacteria > Pseudomonadati > Pseudomonadota > Betaproteobacteria > Burkholderiales > Oxalobacteraceae > Massilia > Massilia sp. UBA6681. The sequence goes on along the minus strand of NZ_DKJX01000002.1, from coordinate 50,845 downwards.
GACTGGTTGGTGGCGATCTCGATTTCAAAGCGCAACAGGTAGGAGGCCGACGGCGCATAGCCGCTGAATTTTTTCCTGCTGTAGACAAACAGGTCGTCGCTGCGATTGGTCCCGCCCGTGTAGTAGGCCTGGCCCGACAAGGGCGCCGGCAAGGGGCGCAACTCCCACACGAGCTCGGTCGGCGCCGTCGCCTCCTCATAGTCGGCGAACGCGCCCACCCAGCCGTCGAGCGAGGCGGCGAAGCTGGTGCTGATCTGTGGCGCCGGTGCGTCGAGCGTGTCGCCACCACAAGCGGCGAGCAGGCAGGCGGAGCTGATCATGCCCAGGACAAGTCTCTTTTGAATGGCCATCGGCACCTCCATGGTGGATATCGAGGAAGCCGAGGATAGGAGACTGTGGTGTCAGAAAATAGACGATATTTGTCCGAGAATTGTAGAGCTCAATCGGGAGCCGCCTGCCCTCGGGGCCGGCGCGCCTTCACCAGGTCCTGGAAGTGGCGCATGCGCGGCGCCGCCTCTTCTTCGGGGAGAAAGCGCTGAGGATGGTCGGCCCGGTACAAGGGCGTGCCGTCCGCGCCGGGCGTCGCGCGCAGGAACCACAGGCCTTTCTGGCCCACGCTGTAGTGGATGTCGGAACTGGAGCGCAGCGCCCCGGCGGGAGACAGGAGCAGGCGCACGACGCGAGGCTGCCCGGCTCCCTTGAGGACCTGGCGGACGTCGAGGACGCCCGTTTCGGCCGGGCTCGAGGACCCCGGCCCGGCCTGGCGCTCGATGCGCACCAGCGTGGCCGAGACGATCAGGTCGGAATGCTCGACGAGCTCGGGATCGCCGAAGCGTGCCGACGAGGCCCCGGCCGCTCCTGCAAGCATGCCGGTGACCAACAGGAGAAGCGAGGCGGCTGCTTTCATGCCTTCCCCCATGCGGTACTGACGCAACGCCAGCGTGGGTTCCAGGCGGTCAGGCGCGGCGGCGGGCAGCGCCCAGCGCAGCCAGCCCCAGGCCGATGAGCAGCAGCGAGCCCGGTACCGGCACCGGGTTGGTATTGGCGGCGCCGTAGATGTAGCGGGCGCCGGCGATGTCGTCCGCCTGCAGGCCGCGGAAGGCTTCGGTGTAATAGGGATTCATGAGCGAGCCCGGGGTCGTGCTGTGGTTCAGGCCGATGGCGTGGCCGATCTCGTGCGCCGCTACCTGGAAGATGTCGAAGCCCGGACCACCGAAGCCGAGCTTCCAGGTTTCGCCGATGTCGAAGTGGATGTCGCCGGCGGCCGTCGCGCCGTTCGCAGGCGGGAAGTAGCCGTGCGCAAGCGTGCCGTTCGCACCATCCATGACATGCCCGCCAATGCGGATATCTGCGGTCGTGCCAGGAGCATTGAAAGGGACCCCGTTATCTTCAACTTGGGTGAAGACGATATTCGCAACGGCTGACCAGGCGGCGAATGCGGCATTGAGGGCGCCCAGATAACCCGTCGGCATGAAATCATCCAGGGCTTTGACAGAGCATCCCGTGGGCTCGACGCCCGGAATCGCGCAATTCACACCGGTTGGCATCAAGCTCCATGTCACGGTGGCGCCGGAACCAAAGCCCGTCCCGCCCCATTTGCCTGGACTATTTCCCGTAAGAACATAGTCGGCACTTTGCGGTGCGTCGTGCCCGTGATCGTCATGGCCCACATCGCCAGAGCCGATCACCATGGCATGCGAAGGCAGGGCGATCGATGCAGCTGCCATGAGTGCCGTTGCCACGAGTTGTTTGGTTTTGAGTGCTGCACGCATCGTCGAGTCCTTATGCTTACAAGAATGTGGAAGCGTTTCAAGACGCAAGAAACGTGCCATAAATCAATTGGAAGTAAGAAATCTTTAGGATACAAAGACTTAATCCTTCAGGGTAGTATCATTCCTTTGTGGAAAAATTGATTGGTGTAAAGTTTTTCGACATGGAAACCCAGATATGTGCTTGACAAGCAGTAGGCCGCTTTCGGCCAGCCGTTCGCGGTAAAATGGCGAGCCCTGGCTCAGCACCCGCCTGCCGTACCGAAACACGAAGAAATGAACGCTCCCAACGAAATCAATGCCGCCGCCCTGAAGACCGGCGCGACGGAAAAAGTCACTCCCATGATGCAGCAATACTTGCGCATCAAGGCCGATTACCCCACCATGCTGGTCTTCTACCGCATGGGCGATTTCTACGAGTTGTTCCACGACGACGCGGAAAAAGCAGCGCGCCTGCTGGGCATTACGCTGACCGCGCGCGGCAGCTCGAACGGCCAGCCGATCAAGATGTGCGGCGTGCCCTTCCACTCGCTCGACGGCTACCTTGCCAAGCTGGTCAAGATCGGCGAATCCTGCGCCATCTGCGAGCAGATCGGCGACCCGGCCCTGTCCAAGGGTCCGGTCGAGCGCAAGGTGGTGCGCGTGGTCACCCCGGGCACCCTGACCGACAGCGACCTGCTGCCGGAAAAGGCCGACCGCCCGTTGCTGGCCATGTGCATGCTCCCCCAGCGCAAGAACGTCACGGTCGGCCTGGCCTGGCTGTCGCTGGCCAGCGGCGTGCTGCGCCTGATGGAATTCTCGGGCGAGGGACGCGCGGTGGAGTCGCGCCTGGCCCATGAACTCGAGCGCATCGCGCCGGCCGAGATCCTGCGCGCAGACTGCTCCGACCTGTTCGCATCGGAGCCGGTGGCGCACACCAACCGCGTGCCGGAATGGCACTTCGATGTCCTCAAGGGCCACCAGGCGCTGCTCGACCAGCTGGGCGTGGCCACCCTCACCGGCTTCGGCGCGGACGGGCTGGGCGCCGCCTTCGGCGCGGCCGGCGCGCTGCTGCGCTATGCGCAGTCGACCCAGGGCCGCGGCCTGCAGCACGTCAAGAGCCTGGCTTGCGAAACCGAGAACGAATACATCGGCCTGGACGCGGCGACGCGCCGCAACCTGGAGCTGACCGAGACCATCCGCGGCCAGGAATCCCCGACCCTGTTCTCGCTGCTCGACGGCTGCCGCACCGCGATGGGTTCGCGCATGCTGCGCCACTGGCTGCACCATGCGCGCCGCAACCAGCGCGTGGCGCGCTCGCGCCACGAGGCGATCGCCGCGCTGGCCCAGTTCGATGCGACCCGCGGCTTGTCGAGCACCCTGGCCAACGTGCCCGACATCGAACGCATCACCACCCGCATCGCCCTGCTGTCGGCGCGCCCGCGCGACCTATCCTGCCTGCGCGACGGCCTGAAACAGCTGCCGGCCTTGCGCGAACAGGTGGCGCGCTGCTTCGTCCCGGGCGACACCACGCTGCTGCGCGAGGTCCACGATCTGCTCTCCCCGCCGGAAGCCTGCCTCGACCTCTTGACGCGTGCGATCATGGAAGAACCGAGCGTGATGGTGCGCGACGGCGGCGTGTTCGCGCGCGGCTTCGACGCCGAGCTCGACGAGCTGCGCGCGCTGTCCGAGAACGCCGGCCAGTTCCTGGTCGACCTGGAAGCGCGCGAGCGCGCCCGCACCGGCATCGCCAACCTGCGCGTCGAGTACAACCGGGTGCACGGCTTCTACATCGAAGTCACCAACGGCCAGGCCGACAAGGTGCCGGAAGACTACCGCCGCCGCCAGACCCTGAAGAACTGCGAGCGCTACATCACGCCGGAACTGAAAGCCTTCGAGGACAAGGCGCTGTCGGCCCAGGACCGCGCCCTCGCCCGCGAGAAGATGCTGTACGACCAGCTGCTGGGCGAGCTGGCGCCCTTCATCGGCTGCCTGCAGTCGATCGCCGGCGGCCTGGCCCAGCTCGACACCCTGGTGGCGCTGACCAGCCATGCGGTGCGCAACAACTGGTGCGCGCCCCAGCTCGTGGACGAGCCCTGCCTCAGCATCGTCGAAGGCCGCCACCCGGTGGTGGAAAACCAGATCGAGCGCTTCATCGCCAACGATTGCCGCCTGGCGAACGAGCGCCGCATGCTCCTGATTACCGGCCCGAACATGGGCGGTAAATCGACCTTCATGCGCCAGGTGGCATTGATCACGCTGCTGGCCTACGTGGGCAGCTACGTGCCCGCTACCCAAGCAACCATCGGCCCGATCGACCGCATCTTCACCCGCATCGGCGCCAGCGACGACCTGGCCAACGGGCGCTCGACCTTCATGGTCGAGATGACCGAATCGGCGGCCATCCTCAACGGCGCCACCGAGCAGTCGCTGGTGCTGATGGACGAAGTGGGCCGCGGCACCTCGACCTTCGACGGCCTGGCGCTGGCCTGGGCGATCGCGCGCCACCTGATCGAGACCAGCCGCAGCTTCACGCTGTTCGCGACCCACTACTTCGAGCTCACCCAGCTGCCGGAAACCCACCCGAGCGCGGTGAACGTGCACCTGTCGGCGGTGGAGCACAAGGACAGCATCGTGTTCCTGCACGCGGTGCAGGACGGTCCCGCTTCGCAAAGCTACGGCCTGCAGGTGGCGCAGCTGGCGGGCGTGCCCCCTGGCGTGATCCGCGCCGCGCGCAAGCACCTGGCGCGCCTCGAATCGCAGGCGCTGGACACGACGCCCCAGCTCGACCTGTTCGCCGCGCCAAACGAAGAGGTGGAAGAAGTAGCGGAGAGCGCCTCCCCGCCTGCGGGCGGCGCGAACGACGAGCTGCAGCAGGCCCTCGCGGCCATCGACCCGGACGCACTGAGCCCGCGTGAAGCGCTGGAACGGCTCTACGAGCTGAAACGGCTCGTCGCCTGATGCCAGCGCGCCGTCCCTTCCTCCTGGCGAGCCTGCTCGCGGCGGCCCTGGCGGCGGCGCCGGGCTTCGCCCGCGACAAGAAAAAAGAGAAAGAGACGGATGAACATGCGCACCGCTTCGCCGTCGCGGGCCACCGCGCGGCCGAGGGTGGCGAGGAGGCGCTGAAGGAGCTGCTGCTCGACGCCAGGGACCCGGAGCTTGCCTTCCTGGTCGTCACCGGCATCAAGGGGGCCGGGGAAGCCTGCGGCGACCGCCTTTACCAGAAGCGGCGCGACCTGTTCGACAAGGCCAGGCGTCCGGTGATCCTGTCCTTGAGCGGCAACGACTGGACCGGCTGCCGCAATTCGGCGGGCCGCACCAACGCCATCGAACGCCTGAACCGGCTGCGCGAGCTGTTCTACAGCGAGCCGGAGTCGCTCGGCAAGGACAAGCTTCCCTTGACGCGCCTGTCGAGCAGTCCGCGCTTTCGCAGCTATGCCGAGAACGCCCACTGGCAGGTCGGCAAGGTGCTGTACGCCACCATCAACCTGCCCGCGGCCAACAACCACTACCTCGCGGCGGCGGGACGCAACAGCGAGTACGAGGACCGGACCGTGGCCAACCGCTTCTGGCTCAACCGCCTGTTCGCGATCGCCAAGCAGGACAAGGTCGATGCGGTGGTGCTGTTCGCCGAAGGGAATATGCAGCCTCTGCTGCAGCCGGCCAACGGACTGCGCGCCCTGTTGCAGCGTACGCCGGCGGGCCAGGATGGGTTTGCCGAGACGCGCCGCCAGCTGCAGCAGCGGGCAGCCGGATTCAAGGGGCGGGTATTGGTGATCGACAGTGCGGGACTGCCCAAGGACGCGCGGCCGGCGATCGCGTGGCGCGAGAACCTGGGTCACCTGTCCGTCGGGGCCCACGCGGTGGAGCTGCGGGTGACGGGCAAGGGGGAGAATGTGTTTTCGCTGGGCGAGGTGCTGCGTTAGCGGCTGCGCAGGCAGAAATTGGATCCCGGCCTCCGCCGGGATGACGTGCTAATGCTAACGATGGCGCAAACGCTAGCGTGCAATCTAACCGTTAGCCTCAAGACCGTCGTTCCCGCGCAGGCGGGAACCCAAGTTCGTCGCAGTCCCGCAGCGCATCCGAGCACCGCAGGCGCGAACCAACTGAATTACAGCGGCTTGCTGCGGAAGTGGTCGCCCTCTTCGCTGTCTTCCATCTCTTCGTGATGGTGGCCGTGCGCACCGTGCACGTGGCCGTGGGCGATTTCTTCCGGCGTGGCTTCGCGCACGTCGATCACCGACAGGTCGAAGCGCAGCGCCATGCCGGCCAGCGGGTGGTTGCCGTCCAGGACCACCTTGTCGTCCGCGATGTCGGTCACGGTGAAAATGGTCGGCTCGTCGTCCACGCCTTCGGCCATGCCTTCGAACTGCATGCCGACTTCGAGCGGCTCCGGCAGGCGCTTGCGGTCTTCGACCTTGACCAGCTCCGGATCGTAGTCGCCGAAGGCGTCTTCCGGCTCGACCTGGATCGTCGACGAATAGCCGGTTTCCTTGCCGTCGAGCTCTTCTTCGATCTTCGGCAGGGTGTTCTCATAGCCGCCGTGCAGGTACACCATCGGCTGGGAGCCCTCCTCGATCAGGTTGTTCTGGGCGTCCGACAGCTTGTAGTTGACCGACACGACCGTATTCTTGGCAATCTTCATCGCAGATCCTTTCGTTGTAAGCCCCGGATTATACCCTTACCGAACCATGGCACTTGCCAGTTTGGCTCATTTGGCTGGTTATAATGGCGCATGAAAAAATTACAGCTTCTCGGGAATATTACTCCCGCCCAGTTCCTGCGCGATTACTGGCACAAGAAACCGCTCCTGATCCGCCAGGCCATCCCCGGCTTCAAGCCGCTCCTGAAATTCGAGAAACTTGCCGAGCTCGCTCGCCGGAATGAGGTCGAGTCGCGCCTCGTCACCCTGCGCGGCGGCCAGTGGGACATGCAGCACGGCCCGCTGGAAGAACTGCCGTCCCGCAGCGAACGCGAGTGGACCATGCTGGTCCAGGGCGTCAACCTGGTCGACGAGCGCGCCGACGAACTGCTGCGCCAGTTCCGCTTCGTGCCGGACGCCCGCCTCGACGACCTGATGGTGAGCTACGCCAGCGACGGCGGGGGCGTCGGCCCGCACTTCGACTCCTACGACGTGTTCCTGCTGCAGGCGCAGGGCAAGCGCCGCTGGCGCATCAGCGCCCAGCAGGACCTCGACCTGGTCGAAGGCCTGCCGCTCAAGATCCTCGCCAACTTCGAGGCCGAGGAAGAATTCGTACTGGAGCCGGGCGACATGCTCTACCTGCCGCCGCACTACGCGCACGACGGCGTGGCCGAGGGCGAATGCATGACCTATTCGATCGGTTTCCGCTCGCCCTCCTTCCAGGAAATGGGCGAAGCCTTCCTGCAGTTCATGGCCGATTCGATCGACCTGCCGGGACGCTATGCCGATCCGGACCTGCAGCCGACCAAGAACCCGGCCGAGATCCCGCGCGAGATGCTCGCGACCATCGTCGAGGAACTCAACAAGGTGCGCTGGGACGAGGAAGACGTCTCGGTATTCCTGGGCGAATACCTGTCCGAGCCGAAACACAACGTGTACTTCACCGGTCCGGCCAAGCCGCTGACGGTCGGCCGCTTCATGGAAAGCGCGGCAAAGAAGGGATTGAAACTGTCGAGCAAGACCCTGATGCTGTATCGCGGCAAGAGCGTCTTCATCAATGGCGAGTCCTTCGCCGTCAGCCGCGCCGACAAGGCGGTGCTGGACGTGCTGGCCAACGAGCGCCGCATTGGCGGCGAACTGCTGGGCAGCGCCACCGACGACGTGCTCGAAGCCCTGTACACCTGGTACCAGGACGGCTGGGTGGAACTGGGCTGAGCGGGAGACGCCATGCAGGAACCGGCAAGGGAAGCAGTCGTTCGTTTCGACACCCGGGCGGAATTCGAGACCCAATTCCGCGCCTGCCTGGCTGCCGCGCGCACCCGCCTCGACCTGTTCGACCCCGACTTCGCCGTGTTCCCTCTGGGAAGCAGCGAAGTCGATGCAAGCTTGCGGGAATTTTTCAAACGCGGCGGCGTGCTGCGCCTGGCGATGCACTCGCCGGCCCACATCGAACGCCATTACCCGCGCTTCTTGCGTCTGCTGCGCGACTACGGCCACCTGCTCAGTTGCCGCAGCACGCCGAAAGGCCTGCGCAATCTCACCGATTCCTTCTGCATCGCCGACGACCTGCACCTCGTGCGCCGCTTCCACAGTGCGCACATGCGGGGCGAAGCCAGCTTCGCGCTCGCGCAAGCGGTGGAGCTGCCACGGCATCGCTTCGAAGCGATCTGGATCGAATCTTTTTCTATCCTTCAGTCAACCACAACAGGCTTATGAACGTTATAAGCCTGTTGCTACCAGCTGGCGGCCTGGCCGTTTCATCTTGTAACAATATGAAGCTTGTTAAACCGCAAAATACTTTCGCCAAGGAATGAGTTCGCTATTGCGATTCAGTAAATTTGGCTATAATATCAGGTCAGGAAGGTTCCGTTGCCTATCTGGCAGTATTGCTTTTAACGAAAGCACGAAAATTCCTCTGAGCAATAATTACCGGTAATTATTATTCAAACAAGCAGTACTTACTTTTGAAATATTAAGGAAAATCATGAAAAAATCCCTGCTGATCGTTTCCCTGATGGCTGTTGCTCTGGCTGCTTGCAGCAAGAAAGAAGAAGCTGCTCCGGTCGCTCCGGCTGCTGTTGAAGCACCTGCTGCTACCACCGACGCTGCTGCTACCCCGGCCGCTACCGACGCAACCACCGCTGCTCCGGCTGCTGACGCTGCTGCTGCCGCTTCGGCTGCTGCTTCGACCGCTGCTGACGCTGCTGCTGCTGCTTCGACCGCTGCTTCGCAAGCTGCTGACGCTGCTGCAACCAAGTAATCAGCGCGATCTGATTCAAGACCGGCCTGCGGGCCGGTTTTTTTTCGTCCCTACTGTTTGCGTGCAAACCACCTGCGCATAAAAAAACCGGCCGCTCGGGCCGGTTTCGACGATATCGTCAAGCTTCTGATTACTTCAGCTCATCCGCCAGCAGCTTCAGGATCTTGGCGCCGGTTTCGCCGGTTTCAAGCTTGCCGTCATTGGTCTGCACGCTGACCTGGCTGGTCGAGGCGCCCTGCTCCGCCTTGACGATCACGCGGTAACGCTGGGCTTCCTTGGCCTTGTCGTCCGAGCCGAAGGTGAACAGCTTCTTGAAGAAGCCATCCTTGTTGGCCGCATCCGGATCGACGTAGCGCACGAAGTACACGCCCTGCACGCGGTCGCGGTCTTCCACGGTGAAGCCGACGCGATCCAGCGCCAGGCCGACGCGGCGCCATGCGCGGTCGAAGCCTTCGTTCAGTTCCACGGCATTGCCGACCAGCGTGGCCTGCTGCGGCGCCACCGGCGCGTTCGCGACCATGGTCTCGGCCGGTTTGGTTTCCTTGACGCCGGTCAGCTGGGCCACCAGGCGGCCCAGGAACTGCGCCTCCAGGCCCGGATCGTTCGGACGCACGGTCCAGATCGTGGTTTCCTTCTGGGCGCCCTGCAGCACTTCCTCGGCGCCGCGGTGGCTGATCCAGATCTCGGTCGAGCCATCCGGCAGGCGTTCCAGGCGGGTACGGAACTTGTCACGCTCGCCGGTCGAGTAGGCGCTGTCGAACACCTTGCCGATCGAGCGGCGGATGAAGTCCTGCGGAATCTTCGAACGGTTCTCGACCCAGTTGGTTTCCATGGTGCCGGTCGTGGCCGATTCGGTCTCGATGGCGAAGCCCTGGTTTTCCCAGAACTGGCGCAGCTGCGGCCACAGTTGTTCCGGGGTCTGCTTGACCACCAGCCAGCGCTGGTCGCCGTTGCGCTGCACGCTCACGGCGTCGGTCGAGACCGGGCCGATCGGCTGCAGCGAACCGGCCACCGGCGCCATCGCACCCTGCGCGCCCATCTGCTGCTGGAAACCGGATGCCGTCGCCACGCCCTTGCCGTCCGGTACGGCATAGCGGTTGTCGCGCTGCAGCGCGGTCAGGTCCGGCGGAACTTCCAGGTTGGCGGCCTTCTTGGCGCCACGGTAGTCGACCTTGTCCGATTCGAAGATGGTGGTGCAGCCGGCGAGGCTCAGCGCGATCGCGGTCAGCGTCAGCACGCGCGCGGCGCCAGGAGTCGCGAGGGTCTTATTAGTGCGATTTGTCATGTCGTTCGATATCAGTTACCAGGAACCGGAACCCTTGCGGGTTCAGGCAGAGAGAAGGCCCGCCTGGGCCAGTGCGCCACGCACGGTATCGTGGAAGGACGAGCCCAGCGGCGCCAGCGGCAGGCGCAGGCCGGTCGGGATCCGGCCCATTTCGGCCAGGGCCCACTTGACCGGCACCGGGTTCGGTTCGACGAACAGCTTGGCATGCAGGTCGAGCACGCGGTTGTTGATCTCGACCGCGCGCGCCACGTCGCCGGACATGGCGGCGGCGCACAGCTCGTGCATCGCGCGCGGGGCCACGTTGGCGGTGACGGAGATGTTACCGACGGCGCCGCAGAACATCAGGGCCATCGCGGTCGGGTCGTCGCCCGAGTACACACCGAAGGACTTGTCGACCATGCGCAGCAGCTCGATGCCGCGGCCGATGTTGCCGGTGGCGTCCTTGATGCCGACGATGTTGTCGATCGGCGCCAGGCGCGCGACGGTCTCGTTGCTCATGTCGGCAACGGTGCGGCCCGGGACGTTGTACAGGATGACCGGCAGGTCGACCGCTTCGGCGATGGCCTTGAAGTGGCGGTACATGCCTTCCTGGGTCGGACGGTTGTAATACGGGACCACCTGCAGCGAGGCGTCGGCGCCGACATCCTTCGCGTGCTGGGTCAGTGCGATGGCTTCCACGGTGGAGTTGCCGCCCGCGCCGGCGATCACCGGGATGCGGCCGGCGGTATGATCCACCGCGATCTTGATCAGTTCGGCATGCTCCTCGGGGGAGACGGTGGCCGATTCGCCCGTGGTGCCGACGATGACGATGCCGTCGGTGCCTTCCGCGATGTGCCAGTCGATCAGCTTGCGCAGAGAGTCGCGGTCAAGACTGCCGTCCTCGAACATCGGGGTGACGATTGCTACGATGCTGCCCTTAATCATATGCGTTGGCCGTGCCGGAAAGTAAATAAAAGTCTGATTGTAGCGGATCGCCCGCCTCTATGGTTCATTCGAACCCACATTATGGTCGAGCTTTGCCTCGGTTTTGGCAAAGCCGGGACCGGCCGCGCACAGGCGCTGCACCTGTGCCGGGTGGGGGCGGTCGACGTGGCCATCCTCGTAGGCCAGCACCTGCAAGCCGCCCCCGCGTGCCAGGCCCAGCAGTTCTTCCGGGGCCAGCAGGAAATCCGGGTTCGAGGGCTTGCCGTAGACCTGGTTACCCTGGGCGAAGGTCTCATAAATGAGGATGCCGTCCGGAAGCAGGCTGGCCGCCAGCTGCGGGAACAATGGGCGGTACAGGTAATTGGTAACGACGATCAGCGCGAAGCGCCCCGGTTCGAAGGGCCAGACCGCGTCCTCGGCCTCGAGGTCGTGCTGCAGCGTCGCCACGTTCGGGCCGGCGAGCGCAGCCAGGAGCTCCGCGTTGCGGTCCAGGGCCAGCACATGCATGCCGCGCGCCGCCAGCAAGCGCGCGTGGCGGCCGCTGCCGCAGGCCAGGTCGAGCGCCTCGCCGGCCTTTGCCAGCGGCGCGAAGCGTGCGACCCAGGGCGAAACCGGCAGGTTCATCATGTTCATGTGAGCAGCAGGGTCAGGGGCGAGGCGATCAGCTGCAGCAGGATGCGTCCCAGGTTCATCACCGGCATCACCCAGAAGGCCAGCAGGTTCATGAAGATCAGACCCAGCACGATGAAGAAGCCGTACGGCTCGATGCGCGCGAACTTGTAGGCCAGGGAATTCGGCAGCATGCTGGTGAGCACGCGGCCGCCGTCCAGGGGCGGAATCGGCAGCAGGTTGAAGGCGAACATCAGGAGGTTGGCGAACAGGCCGGCCTGGGCCACCTTGTGCGGGAATTCCTCGCCGACGCCGAAGGCGACCAGCAGCACCGCCAGCACCAGCCACAGGAAGGCCATGATGAAGTTGGCGGCGGGACCGGCAAGCGCCACCCAGGCCATGTCGCGCTTCGGATTGCGCAGGCGGTTGAAGTCGACCGGCACCGGCTTGGCATAGCCGAACACGAATCCGGTGGTGAGGTACAGGGCGATCGGAATGACGATGGTGCCGAAGATGTCGACGTGCACCAGCGGGTTGAGCGTCATGCGCCCGGCGGCATAGGCGGTGTTGTCGCCGAAATAGCGGGCGACGTAGGCATGGGCGGCTTCGTGCAGGGTAATCGCAAAGAGGACGGGCAGCGCGTAGACGGCAATGTTGCGTATCAGTTCAGGATCCATGTGCGCGATTCTATCAGGTCCGCAGGACCCGGCTGTTAGGAGAAACTGAAGCCCTACAGCCCGAACGCGGCCGGATCGCCCCTGCCCTCGCGCACCAGTTCCGGCGCCGGCCCGGTCAGGTCGATGACCGTGGTCGCCTCGAGCGTGCCGGCCCCGCCGTCGATCACCAGCTCGATCTGCTTGCCGAGGCGCTCCAGCACTTCGTCGGGATCGGACAGCATGTGGTCGTCGCCCGGCAGCTGCAGCGTGGTGCCGATCAAGGGCTCGCCCAGTTCCTCGATGAGCGCCAGCATGATCTGGTTTTCCGGAACCCGCACGCCGATGGTCTTGCGCGACGGATGCGACAGGCGGCGCGGCACCTCGCGCGTGGCCTCCAGGATCACGGTGTAGGGGCCCGGCATGGTCGCCTTGAGCAGCCGGTACTGGGTGTTGTCGACGCGCGCGAAGTGCGCGATCGCGGACAGGTCGCGCACCAGGAGCGTCAGGTGGTGCTTGTCGTCGACGCCGCGGATGCGGCGCAGCTTCTCGACCGCGGCCTTGTCGTCGAGGCGGCACACCAGCGCATAGGCCGAGTCGGTCGGCGCGGCGACGATGCCGCCCGAACTGATGATCTGGGCCGCCTGCTTGATCAGGCGCGGCTGCGGGTTCTCGGGGTGGATCTGGAAGTGTTGGGCCATCTGGATTCTGCCTTTCTTTTTATCTGATTGCCTGCAGCGCCGCGATGCGTTGCTCCATCGGCGGGTGGGTCGAGAACAGCGCGCCCCAGCCGCCGCCGCTGCCCGAGATGCCGGAAGCGGCCATCGACGAGGGCAGCGCACCCGGCGCCAGGCCGCCGAGGCGGGCCAGCGCACGCTGCATCGGCACCGGGCTGCCCAGCAGCTTTGCCGAACCGGCGTCGGCGCGGAACTCGCGCTTGCGCGAGAACCAGGCGACGATGATCGATGCCAGGATGCCGAATGCGATCTCGCACACGAACACGGTGATCATGTAGCCGATCCCGGGACCGCGGTCCTCGCTGCGAAACAGCACCTTGTCGACGAAATAGCCGACCACGCGCGCCAGGAACACGACGAAGGTGTTGACCACGCCCTGGATCAGGGTGAGCGTGACCATGTCGCCATTGGCGATATGGGCCACCTCGTGGCCGAGCACGGCCTCGACTTCGTCCTGGTTCATGCTGGCCAGCAGGCCGGTGGACACCGCCACCAGCGCGGAATTCTTGAAGGCGCCGGTGGCGAAGGCGTTCGGTTCGCCTTCGTAGACGGCGACTTCCGGCATCTTGATGCCGGCGCGCTCGGACAGCCGGCGCACGGTATCGACCAGCCAGCGTTCGGTGCCGTTGGCGGGGGTCTCGATGACGCGCGCGCCGGTGGACCACTTGGCCATCGGTTTGCTCATCAGGAGCGAAATGAAAGAACCGGTGAAGCCGACCACCAGCGAGAACACGGCCAGGCTGCCGATATCGATCCCCTGCCCCGTGACGGCGCGTCCCACCCCGAGCAGGTTGAGCACGAGCGACACCACCAGCACCACGGCGAGGTTGGTGGCAAGGAACAACACGATGCGTTTCATGGACAGCCCTCCTGGCAACAAGATGATGTCAGGCTGCAAAGATTGGGCTGACGAGCGAAAATTTCAAGCCAAAGAAAAAGCCCGCATGAGCGGGCTTGGCATGTTCCGAGAGGCGGGTTTCCGCCCCGACGGCTTAGATGGCGCGGATCTCGCTCGCCTTGTCGCCTTTCGGGCTGCTGGCGCGCATGAAGGAGACGCGCTGGTTTTCCGCGAGGCTCTTGAAGCCGTCCGACTGGATATCCTTGAAGTGCGCGAACAGGTCGCCGCCGCCTGCATCAGGGGTGATGAAGCCGAAGCCCTTGGAATCGTTGAACCATTTGACGGTGCCGGTTTGAGTAGTCATGTGTATACCTTGAATGTGATGAGGCAAAGATGCCGGAACGCACAGGCAAGCAAGAAGGATGCAGCAGGAGGGAATCAAACAGGAATGCCGGATGGCGAGACGGGAAAGAGACCAACGAGAACGACGACTTGATGTTGTGCCCGATTGAAGATACAGGACTTCTTCCGTTCCACCTAACGATTTCTTTTTTATTTCACCGCAGCGTGCAGAACTTGTCAGCCTGCACACGTCTCAGAACCAGTCGTGCCAGACCGGCGTGAGCCCGGCCGGCAGCGGCGGCAGTTCGGCAAACTCGACGCGCGCTTCTCCCGGCGCGTGGAAATCCGTCCCGCGCGAGGCCAGGAAGCCGTAGCGCCGCGCAAGCTCGGCGTAAGTCTGGTACTGGTCCGGCGTATGGCTGCCGGTGACCACTTCGATGGCATTGCCGCCCAGCTGGCGGAATTCGTCGAACAGCGCCCCTTCGGCCGTGTCGCTGAACGGGTAGCGGCCCGGATGCGCGATCACCGGGATGCCGCCGGCGCCGCGGATCCAGCCGACCGCGTCCGCCAAGCTGGCCCAGCGGTGCGGCACGTAGCCCGGCTTGCCCTCGGTAAGGAACTTGCGGAACACTTCGGAGGTCGAGCCGCAGGCGCCGATCTCGACCAGGAAGCGGGCGAAGTGGGTGCGCGAGATCAGGTCCGGGTTGCCGACGTAGCGCAGTGCGCCCTCATAGGCGCCGGGAATGCCGGCAGTGTCCAGCTGGGCCGCGATTTCCCTGGCGCGCGCCTGGCGGCCGTTGCGGGTGGCGGCCAGGCCGCCGATGAGGGCCCGGTTGTCCTCGTCGACCTGCAGGCCGACGATGTGGACGGTCTCGTTCGCCCAGGTCACCGAAATCTCGACGCCGGCCACGAAGCGCATGCCGAGCTCCCCGGCCGCCTGGCGCGCGGCCTTGATCCCGCCGATTTCGTCGTGGTCGGTCAGCGCCCAGACGTCGACGCCGCCCTTGCGCGCATAGGCGGCGACGGCGGCGGGTGCGAGCACGCCGTCGGAGACATTGGAATGGCAGTGGAGATCGGCTTTCATGGCACGGCGCGTAGTGGCGATTGATTGGCGATGGAGCGAAACATTGTACGCGCCAATGGGCCTGCCGTGCTGCTACGAGAACAGATCAGTTGGATTGAAGCATGGAACGCACCGTGCCCTCTTTCGCCAGCACGTAGTCGTGGCCGGCCAACACCAGGTTGGTGCTCGGCTGAATCACCTTGACGTTGATGAAGACGGCGTCGCGGGTCTCGGCATACGAGCCCACCACCACCGCCTGGGCGTTGTGGGCGCTGGCCACCTCGCCGATCTCGCGGGTGAGCATCAGCTCGCCCTGCCCGCGCTTGAGGTAGACGCTGTTGCGCAGCTTCATCTCCAGCATCTTCATGCCGCCCTGCGCGAGGCGGGTCGAGAGCTGTTCCGACACCAGGCGGCCCAGCATCGAGGTCTGCTCGAGCGCGTCGATGTTGACGATGGTGGCCATGATCAGGGGCTTCTCGTCACCCAGCTTGCCGCGCAGCTGCAGCGCCAGCGCGTCGGCGGCGCGATAGTTGGCGGCCACGAAAGCGTTGGCCGAGACCGAGGTGTAGTTGGTGTCTTCCCTGGTCGTCGAGCAGGCGCCCAGCAGCAGGGGCAGCGCGAGGAGCGCGGCGCGGAGGGTCAGGGTTCGCTTCATGGCCTCGGTGCTCCGTGCTTAATGGTTGCGGACCGCGAAGGTCTTGGTGGGTTGCGCCGCCGCGTCGTACAGCGCGCGATCGCTGTCGGTGGTGTAGTACACCGAGGTGGTGCGCGCGTAGTAGCGCGCGTCGTCGGCCAGCGACAGGTTGACGATGATCTCGGTCTTCGGCGTGTCGCCGGTGGCGAACTGGGAATGGAACCAGGAATAGGCGTCCTCGGCGAAGATGGCGGCGGTGGCCAGCCACTCGACGGTGTGGTCGATTTCGGTCAGCACCCAGGCGCCCGCTACCAGCAGGCTGCGCTCGCCGGCGAACTTGTACTGCGGACGCTTGGCCGAGAAAGCGACTACCTGGGTGTCGAGTTCGATGCGCAGGGTGTTCGCATCCGGCACCTTGACCACGATGTAGCCGTCGTTGACCAGGGCCGAGACCAGATGGCTGCTCACGCCCTGGGCAAAGGCGCTCGACTGCTGCGAGCTGACGTACAGCGGGCGTTTCGCATTCACCTTCAGCGAGGGCGCGAGCTGGCCCGCCATGTGGCGTGCGATCACGCCCCAGTGCGCAGCCGCCTGCAGCTTGGCCTGCTGGGTGCTGGGGAAGTTGGTGGCCACCGGGGCCGGGCTGTAGGGAATGGCGCAGCCCGCCGCCAGGAGGGCGCCGCAGAGCGCGAGGGCGGCTCGAAATCGCATGTGTGTCCTGTCAGTCTGTCGAAGGGCGCGCGGGGCGCCGGGTCGGGTGCGACTGTAGCACAGGCGTTTCCTTGGGGCAATTGACTCAACGGGTGCTGATGGGTACTAACAACGCTATCGGCGTGCGACGAACTTGGGTTCCGGCCTTCGCCGGAACGACGTGCATGGGCTGGCAGCTAGCGGTAGAGCCGTCATCCCGGCGCAGGCCGGGATCCAATTTTGCTCGATCAACCCGGAACTTCAGAACCGGTCAAGAACGCCTCGATCATGCGCGCCAGCAATTCCGGCTGATCGTGATGCAGCATATGCCCCGCTCCCGGCATCATGCGCGCCGTGACCTTGGCCAGGTGCTCGCGGCGCCGGTCGATCTCCGCCCTCGCCTGCTCCTTCGGCCCCATCCAGCGCCACATCTCGGTTTCTTCCGCCTCGATCCACAACACCGGCGCCGTGATCTGGGTCCAGCAGGCCAGCACCTCGTCGGCGTGGTACAGCAGCGGGCCGGTCATCTTGTGCGCCGGGTCGCCCAGGATGCGCCACTGGCCGTCCGCGTCCCGGGCCGCCCAGTGCCCCGCCAGGAAGGCGGCCCGCTCGCCGGATAAACGCGGATTGGTCTTCTGCAGCCGCGCCGCCACCTCGTCCAGGCTGGCATAGCCGCGCATCTCCGGCTTGGCCTTCAACTCGTCGAGCCATTTGGCGAAACGCCCCGGCGCCTGCGAAGGGCGGGACGCAGGCAGGCCGAAGCCTTCCAGGTTGATCAGCCGGGCGATGCGCGCGGGGCGCACGCCAGCGTACAGGCTGGCGATGTTGCCGCCCATGCTGTGGCCCAGCAGGTTCACGGCCTCGCCCGGCGCGTAATGGTCGAGCACCGCTTCCAGGTCGGCCAGGTAGTCCGGGAACCAGTAGGTGTCGGAGTGCGAGCGCTCGCTCAGCCCGAAGCCGCGCCAGTCGAAGGCAATCACGTGCCAGTCGCCCTTGAGTGCGTCGACCACGAACTGGAACGAGGCGGCGACGTCCATCCAGCCGTGCTGCATGAAGATCTTGGGGGCGCCTTCGCGGCCCCAGTGGCGCACATGGGTGCGCAGGCCGCGGATGGTGAGGAATTCGGAACGGGATGCTTGCATAAGTCAGGCAAAAGCGTGAGCGAAAGGAGGAAAAAAGTACGACCGTTCGCATTATACCGCTTCAATCTTGATTTCGTCTTGCCCGTCCCCATTTGCGATCGACCGGACGATGGCGGACAGGGGGTTTACAATAGCGGCATTTCAATCTTCCGCGAGCACATCCATGGCGATTTACCAGCTGGGCGAGCATGCGCCCGAGATCGACACCTCAAGCTTCGTGGCCGATTCGGCAACCCTGATCGGCAAGGTCACGCTCGAGGCGAACGCCTCGGTGTGGTACGGCGCGACGCTGCGCGGCGACAACGAGCGCATCACCATCGGTGAAAACAGCAACGTGCAGGAAGGCACGGTGATGCACACCGATATGGGGTTCCCGCTCACGCTGGGCAAGAACGTGACCGTCGGCCACCAGGCCATGCTGCACGGCTGCACGGTCGGCGACGGTTCGCTGATCGGCATCCAGGCCGTCATCCTGAATGGCGCCCGGATCGGCAAGGGCTGCCTGGTGGGCGCCGGCGCGCTGGTTACTGAAGGCAAGGAGTTCCCGGACGGTTCGCTGATCCTCGGTTCGCCTGCCAAGGTCGTGCGCACCCTGACGGAAGAAGACATGCTGCGCCTGCAGGCCAGCGCCGCGAGCTACGTGGCGCGCGGCCAGCTGTTCAAGGCGCAGCTCAAGCAAATCGGATAACAGAATGACAGACACTCGCGACACCCTCCAAAAATTCATCTTCGATAACGCCGCCGTGCGCGGCGAGCTGATCGAGATTTCCGACACCTGGCGCGAGATCCAGGCCCGGCATGCCTACCCGAAGGCAGTGCGCGCCGCCCTCGGCGAAATGGTGGCCGCGTCTGCCCTGCTGTCGGCCAACCTGAAGTTCAACGGCGCCATCGTGATGCAGATCTTCGGTGATGGCCCGGTGCGCCTGCTGGTGGTCGAGTGCGACGCCCAGCTGCGCATCCGCGCCACCGCGAAACTGGCGCCGGACGCCGAACTGGCCGACGACGCGACCCTGGAGCAGATGTTCAATGCGCACGGCAAGGGCCGCTTCGTGATCACGCTCGATCCGGTCGACAAGGTGCCGGGCCAGCAGCCCTACCAGGGTGTGGTGCCGCTGATCGGTGACGACATGGCGACCGTGATCGAGAACTACATGCTGCGTTCCGAGCAGATGGACACGCGCCTGTGGCTGGCGGCCGACGACCAGGTGTCGCGCGGCCTGCTGCTGCAGAAGCTCCCGCGCCACAGCGGCAAGGACGACCAGCAGAAGCAGGCTTCGGAAGCGGAAGACCTGGAAACCTGGAACCGCGCGGTCATGCTGGGCCAGACCCTCAAGCGCGAGGAACTCCTGAGCACGAACATCGAGACCCTGCTCAAGCGCCTGTTCTGGGAAGAGACGATCCGCGTCTTCGATCCGCAGCACCCGCAATTCCACTGCAGCTGCACGCGCGAAAAGGTGGGCAACATGCTCAAGATGCTGGGCCAGCCGGAAGTGGAATCGGCGCTGGCCGACCTGGGCGAACTGGGCATCAACTGCGACTTCTGCGGCAAGCACTACGCCTTCGACAAGGTCGATTGCGCCCAGCTGTTCGCCAGCGATACGCCGGTGGAAACCATGATGCCGGCCAGCGGCAGCATCAACTGAGCGTCGTAGCGGCGCTTTGCGAAAGCGGGCGGCGCTGCCGCCCGCTTGTCGTTTACGGCGCAGGGGCCTGCGGCGCCTCGGCAAATTCATACACGACCAGCGCGTCGTCGTCCCAGCTCTTGTCGCGCAGCGGCGCCATGTAGGCGGCGCCGTTCAGGTGAAGCGGGAGCCCCGCCTTGCGCTCGCCCGACACGATCATGGCCGAGGCCAGACGCCGCGGTGCGCGGTAGGGATAGGACACCATCGGCAACCTGCACAGACCGCCTGCTGCCACCGCCCCTGCGCGGTACAGCAGCGGAATGTCTTCCTTGCGCACTGCCACGCCGACCTCGCACTCGAGGCGCAGGTCGCCCAGGCGCCGCGCATTCGCCGGCACGCCCGGCGTGCGTACGTGCGGGCGCCAGCGGATCTCGGCCTTCTTGCGGTTCGAAACGAGATCGGCCTGATCGTCGAAGGCTTCCTGGCTGCGCGGCAAAACAAAGGTGCCGCTCGCGTCGAGCGGCAGCGCAATATCGACCGTATCGCCGGCGATGCGCAGCTGCAGGCCGTCGGTAACGGCCGGCTTGCCGTCCTTCGTCCACAGTTCGAAGCGCAGCTCCGCCTTCGGCGCCAGCGCGCGCTTTTCTTCCCATGCGTCGAGGCCGCGCACCATGCGGCGGTAGGGAAGCAGCTCGGGATCCTTGATGCTGCTGACTTCGACCTTTTCGGTGGGCGGCGCTTCTGGCGATGTGCCGTCCTGGGCAAATGCGGGTGCGGCCATCGCCAGCAGCGCGGCGATGATGGAAAGTCGCTTCATGAGGGTCCTTCATCGGCAAGAGGTGCCTGCATTGTAAATACTGCTGGGTTGCCAATGTGCGCACATTCTCACGCCCCGCATTTGAACCGTGACACTCAAAACACGCATTTTTTGCAGCGGTGCTAAGCTGATGCATCTTTGACAGTGTTGTCATTTCCTTATAAACACTGCACTCACCCACAGGAGAAAAACGATGCACATGGATACCGGAATCAGCACCGAAGACCGCGCCAAGATCGTCGATTCGCTCTCGACCGTCCTGGGCGACGCGTTCATGCTTTACCTGAAGACCCACAACTTCCACTGGAACGTCACCGGGCCGATGTTCTCGACCCTGCACGTGATGTTCGAGGAGCAGTACACCGAGCAATGGAATGCGCTGGACGAGATCGCCGAACGCATCCGCGCCCTGGGCCATTTCGCCCCTGCCACCTCCAAGCGCTACGTCGAACTGTCGAGCATCAAGGAAGAGCCGGAAGTCCTGTCGGCCAAGGAAATGATCCGCCAGTTGGTCGAAGGCAACGAAATCCTGGTGCGTACCATGCGCCAGGGCGTCAAGGTTGCCGACGACCTGGACGACTTCCCGACCGCCGACATGCTGACCACCCGCATGGAAGTGCACGAGAAGAACGCCTGGATGCTGCGCTCCTTCCTGGAGCAAGGCGCCGGCGCGAGCCAGGGCGACGCCTCGTCGGATTGATTCACATTGCCGCGGTCGACGGCTGCGGCCTGTCAGGAATCCGGGGCCTCAGTCCCGGCCTGACATGTGGAGGTCGACCACCTTCATGATCTCGAGCGTCAGGTCGAGGTTGAATTCCTCCGCCACCAGGGCGGTGTGCAAGGCGTCGCGCGGTATGCCCACGGCAGCCGCCAGCGCGCCGAGGCCGGGCGCCTGTGCCACGGCCTGCATGGCCACGGTGATGACGGCGCCGTCGCCGTCCTCGAAGGCGTCAGCGAGACAGTCGGCGATGGCGTCGAGCGAATCGAGCTCTGCGGGATTTGGAGGGGTGTTTTCCTGGGTCATGCTGGGTTCCTTGAAGTCATTCTGCTGATCATACACTGCCAGGGTCTTACCCTGTACGCATCATGACGCCCACCTTCCGGTAAGTTCAGTGTAGTCCCAGTCCTACATGAATGTTGGTTTGCGGAAAGTCAACCATGGGTCGGCCTTGATACATTCCAATACGCTTCGCCATATCGAGAGTAAGACCGCGTCGAGCACGTCTGGCAAGCGTGGAAGGATCACTCGCCGGTCACATCCATAGGAGCGTCAATGAAGCGTATGTCCGCAGCGGCAGCAGCGTCGGTCGATCAAGAATGCAATCCTGTTCCGGCTCGCCGAAAAATCACGGCCCGTTATCCCATTGCGACGATCGGGTCGCGTACCGTACAAGGCGGGGAGGTCGTCGTGGCCGATAACGTGGTGCACATGGACGGTTTCCGCATCGCCTGCGTCGGCGACCGGGTCCGCTATCCCGACGGCAGCGAAAGCATCATCGTTTCCGGCGCGGGCAATGCGTCCACGTTCGGCGACCGGCCGGTTGCGCTGGTCGGCAGCCACGTCGAGAACGGCGACCGCATCGCCCTGAGCCGGCAGAACATGGGCGAAATCGTGCTGTTCGAAGGGGATGCGCCGATCACGGGGCTGCTGCAACCCGGCTACATGCCGGCACGGGGTAGCAGCGAAGCCTGAACGCGCCGCCGGGCGCTGCCGCTGATACGGAAAAGGCGGAGATCAGCGGCCGCCCTTTTTTTCCTTCGGCGGCGGCGGGGGCGGCGGCACGGTCATCGAGACCGCGGGCTGTTCGTCCTTGCGCAACACCTGCACGAAGATTTCATTCTGCTTGATCATGCCCAGTTCATAGCGGGCACGCTCCTCCACCGCACCGGTGCCGTCGCGCAGGTCGCGCACTTCCGATTCCAGCTTGGCATTGCGCGCTTCCAGCAGCTCGGTCTTGTTGCGGGTCTTGTCGACCTGCTCGCGCATGTCGGCGACGTTCAGCCAGCCACCCTTCCCCAGCCATAGCGGGTACTGGATCAATAGCAGCAGGACGGCGAGGGCGATGGTGATGAGTCGCATGAATGCAGTGAGACGAAAGACGAGGCCGGACTGCCCGCGGGGGCAGTCCGGCCAGGGGCCCTTGCTTCGGGTTTACTTCAGATTATAGAACGCGTCGCGGCCCGGGTAGGAAGCGACGTCGCCCAGATCTTCCTCGATGCGCAGCAGCTGGTTGTACTTGGCCATGCGGTCCGAGCGCGACATCGAGCCGGTCTTGATCTGCAGGGCGTTCAGGCCAACCGCGATGTCCGCGATGGTCGAGTCTTCGGTCTCGCCCGAACGGTGCGAGATCACGGCGGTGTAGCCGGCGCGCTTGGCCATCTCGATGGCGGCGAAGGTCTCGGTCAGGGTGCCGATCTGGTTGATCTTGATGAGGATCGAGTTGGCGATGCCCTTCTGGATGCCCTCTTTCAGGATCTTGGTGTTGGTGACGAACAGATCGTCGCCCACCAGCTGCACCTTCTTGCCCAGGGCGGCGGTCAGCGTCGCCCAGCCTTCCCAGTCGCCTTCGGCCATGGCGTCCTCGATCGAGATGATCGGGTACTTGTCGCACCAGGTGGCGAGCATGTTGGTGAAGTCCGCGCTAGAGAGTGCCAGGCCGCCCTCGCCTTCGAGCACGTACTTGCCGTCCTTGTAGAATTCGCTCGCAGCGCAGTCCAGGCCCAGCGCGAAGTCCTGGCCGGCCACGTAGCCGGCCTGCTCGATCGCCTGCATGATCAGCTTGATCGCTTCTTCATGGTTGGCAACCGACGGGGCGAAGCCGCCTTCGTCGCCGACGGCGGTGTTCAGGCCCTGGGAATGCAGGATCTTCTTGAGGGTGTGGAACACTTCGGCGCCCCAGCGGATCGCTTCCTTGAACGACGGTGCGCCGACCGGGATGATCATGAATTCCTGGATGTCCAGGTTGTTGTCGGCGTGGGCGCCGCCGTTGATGACGTTCATCATCGGGA
Source organism: Massilia sp. UBA6681 (assembly GCF_002454935.1). Classification (NCBI taxonomy): domain Bacteria; kingdom Pseudomonadati; phylum Pseudomonadota; class Betaproteobacteria; order Burkholderiales; family Oxalobacteraceae; genus Massilia; species Massilia sp. UBA6681. The sequence continues at coordinate 27,830 of NZ_DKJX01000002.1, read as the reverse complement.
CCGGCAGCTGCATCGCGCCGGAACCGCCGAAGTAGCGGTACAGCGGCAGGCCGGCTTCCTCGGCGGCTGCCTTGGCCACGGCCATCGACACGGCCAGCATGGCGTTGGCGCCCAGGCGGCTCTTGTTTTCGGTGCCGTCGAGATCGATCAGGGTGCGGTCCAGGAAGGCTTGCTCATTCGCGTCCAGGCCCATGATCGCTTCGGAAATCTCGGTGTTGATATTCTCGCAGGCCTGCAGCACGCCCTTGCCGAAGTAACGCTTGGGGTCGCCGTCGCGCAGCTCGATCGCTTCGCGCGAACCGGTCGAGGCGCCCGAAGGCACGGCGGCGCGGCCCATCACGCCCGATTCCAGCAGGACGTCGCATTCCACGGTCGGATTACCGCGCGAATCAATGATTTCGCGGCCGATGATATCAACGATAGCACTCATGTTTTTCAGTCTCCGGAAAGGTAAAAATCTGTAGCAGCCGCCTGCTGGGCAAAGCCTGGGCAGCCAAATCGCTTGACATTGTAACAAATGCGCGCGTCCGCCCGATCGCCGGGCGCACGCGCGCATTTTGCTGATGCTGTGCTTACTTGAAGTCCGCTTCCAGGAAGCCGGTCTTCTTGACGATGCGGTCGAGCTCGACCAGGGTCGTCAGCAGTTCCTTCATGCGGCCGAGCGGGACCGCGTTCGGGCCGTCCGACATGGCGTTGGCCGGGTCCGGGTGGGTCTCCATGAACAGGCCCGCGATGCCGGCCGCCACGGCCGCACGCGACAGCACCGGCACGTGCTCGCGCTGGCCGCCGGACGAGGTGCCCTGGCCGCCCGGCAGCTGCACCGAGTGGGTCGCGTCGAACACCACCGGGCAGTTCGATTCGCGCATGATGGCCAGGGAACGCATGTCCGAGACCAGGTTGTTGTAGCCGAACGAGACGCCGCGTTCGCAGGCCATGAAGTTATCTTCCGGGAGGCCCGCTTCGCGCGCGGCGGCGCGTGCCTTGTCGATCACGTTCTTCATGTCGCCCGGCGCCAGGAACTGGCCCTTCTTGATGTTGACCGGCTTGCCCGAACGCGCGCAGGCGTTGATGAAGTCGGTCTGGCGGCACAGGAAGGCCGGCGTCTGCAGCACGTCGACCACGCTGGCCACCTGCGGGATCATCTCTTCGTCGTGCACGTCGGTCAGGACCGGCACGCCGATTTCCTTGCGCACGTCGGCCAGGATGTCCAGGCCCTTCTCCATGCCGGGGCCGCGGAAGGACTTGCCGGACGAGCGGTTGGCCTTGTCGAAGGACGACTTGTAGATGAAGGGGATGCCCAGCGCGCTGGTGATTTCCTTCAGCGTACCGGCGGTGTCGAGCGCCATCTGGCGCGATTCGATCACGCAGGTACCGGCGATCAGGAAGATCGGCTTGTCGAGGCCGACGTCGAATCCGGCGAGTTTCATGCTGCGTCTCCTTGCAGTGCCGGCGAACTGTTCGCCGCCACGTGGGTAGCGGCCGCCTGGTGCTTCAGGGCGGCCTGGATGAACGAGGTAAACAGCGGGTGGCCGTTACGCGGGGTCGACTTGAACTCCGGGTGGAACTGCACGCCGATGTAGAACGGGTGCACCTCGCGCGGCAGTTCCATGATTTCCAGCAGGTCTTCGTTCGGGGTGCGCGCCGATACCACCAGGCCGGCCGATTCAATCTTCGGCAGGTAGTAGTTGTTGCCTTCGTAGCGGTGGCGGTGGCGCTCGGTCACCACATTGCCGTAGATCTCGGCGGCCAGGGTGCCCGGGTTCACGGCGCAGGTCTGCGCGCCCAGGCGCATGGTGCCGCCCAGGTCGGAATTGACGTCGCGCTTCTCGACCTTGCCGTCATGGTTCTGCCATTCGGTGATCAGGGCGACCACCGGCTGGTCGGTTTCCGGATCGAACTCGGTCGAGTTGGCGTTCGTCAGGCCGGCCATGTTGCGCGCGTATTCGATCAGCGCGACCTGCATGCCCAGGCAGATGCCGAGGTAAGGAATCTTGTTTTCGCGCGCATAGCGGGCGGCCAGGATCTTGCCTTCCACGCCGCGCTTGCCGAAGCCGCCCGGGACCAGGATGGCGTCGTACTTGGCCAGGTGATCGCAACCCTTGCTTTCGATCTCTTCCGAGTCGAGGTATTCGATGTTGACGCGGCTCTCGGTATGGATGCCGGCGTGGCGCAGCGCCTCGGTCAGCGACTTGTACGATTCGATCAGGTCGACGTACTTGCCCACCATGCCGATGGTGATCTCGTGCTTCGGGTTTTCCAGGGTGTGGATCAGCTTGGTCCACATCGACAGGTCGGCTTTCGGCGCTTCCAGGCCGAGCGCTTCCAGGATGATGTCGTCCAGGCCCTGATCGTGCAGCACCTGCGGCACCTTGTAGATGGTGTCCACGTCCCACACCGAGATCACGGCCTGCTCTTCCACGTTGGCGAACAGCGAGATCTTGCCGCGCTCGTCGTCGGGGATGCGGCGGTCGGCGCGGCACAGCAGCGCGTTCGGCGAGATGCCGATCTCGCGCAGCTTCTGCACCGAGTGCTGGGTCGGCTTGGTCTTCAGTTCGCCGGCCGAGGCAATCCAGGGCACCAGGGTCAGGTGCACGAACGCGGCGCCCTTGCGGCCCGAGCGCAGCGACAGCTGGCGCGCGGCTTCCAGGAAAGGCAGCGACTCGATGTCGCCGACGGTGCCGCCGATCTCGACCAGCGCCACGTCCACGCCTTCGGCGCCGCGGCGGATGTAGTCCTGGATTTCATTGGTGATGTGCGGGATCACCTGCACGGTCTTGCCGAGGTACTCGCCACGGCGCTCTTTACGAATCACCGACTCGTAGATCTGGCCCGTGGTGAAGTTGTTCACCTTCTTCATGCGGGTGCTGATGAAGCGCTCGTAGTGGCCCAGGTCCAGGTCGGTCTCGGCGCCGTCGTCGGTGACGAACACTTCGCCGTGCTGGGTGGGGCTCATGGTGCCCGGGTCCACGTTGATGTACGGGTCGAGCTTGAGCAGGGTGACTTTGAGGCCGCGCGATTCGAGGATCGCGGCGAGGGAAGCGGCTGCGATCCCCTTGCCCAGGGAAGACACGACGCCGCCAGTGACGAATACGAATTTGGTCATTTGTACTGAAGGTGCCGAATGGCACGCGCGGGAAATAGAAATTATACCTTAAACCGCGCAAATACTTCTGGTCACCATGCCAATGCCGCGGCAAAAGGCGCGTTTGGATGCCATTACCGGAGAAAAACATGGCATCTGCAAAACGCCAGGGAGCGAGAATATGCCCCATCAATTGACCGACCGGCAGGGGTGCTGCCTATACTGGGATCTTTTGGCCGATCCATGCATACATTGACCGACCCGCCCGCCGACGCGGCCGTCTTGTCCGACACCGAGACGGTCGCCGCGCCGCCGCAGCCGCGCACCCTGGCGCTGGGCTTCACGGGCGACGGCCGCGAGTACTTCCGCATCTGGGTCGTCAACCTGCTGCTCACGCTGGCCACCTTCGGCATCTACTCGGCCTGGGCCAAGGTGCGCCGCCTGCAGTATTTCGACCGCAATACGGTCCTGGTCGGGGCCAGCTTCGATTTCCATGGCAATCCGCGCGCCGTGCTGGCCGGGCGCCTGCTGTCGGTCGTGCTGCTGGTGGCTTACCACTACGCCTTCGGCTTCTCGACCACCTTCGGGGTGATGGTGATCGTCGGCCTGCTGCTCGCCTTCCCTTACCTGATGCGCGGCGCCCTGCGCTTTCGTCTCGGGAACACCAGCTACCGCGGCCTGCGCCTGGGTTTCGATGGATCGGTGGGCCAGGCCTACCTGGCCTGGCTGCCGCCCGTGTTCACCTTCCTGATGCCGGGCGCCCTGCTCGCGCTGTATCCAGGAAAGCCCGGGCTGGCAACCCTGCCGCTGCTGCTCTACCTGCTGTGGCCACTGATGCACGCACGGATCCGCCGCTTCCAGCATGCCCACCTGCTGTTCGGCGACCAGCACGCCAGCTACGAGGTCAAGGGACGCCGCTTCTACCGCTTCTACCTCGTGGGCGGCAGCCTTGGCCTGCTTGCGGCCTTCTGCGCCGGCCTGGCCGGCGGCTTCGCCGGCGCCGCAGCGGGCAACGGACGCAGCGCGGCCCTATTCATCGCCGTGTTCACCGGGGTCGCGTCGGCCTACCTGGCCTACCTCCTGATCGGCCCCTACATGGTGGTACGGGTGTCGAACCTGGCCTGGTCGAACACCCGCTTCCCCGGCATCCGCTTTCGCTCGACCTTGCCGGCGCGCGACTTCATGAAGCTGCAGGCCAGGAACGCCCTGTTCACCGTCCTGAGCCTGGGACTGTACCGCCCTTTCGCCGTCGTCAACGTGTACCGCTTCCGACTGGCGCACCTGCACATCGAAGTGGACGGCGACATCGACGTCGCCGCTTCCCGTGTCACGACCCGCGACGGCGCGGCCGGCGACAGCGTCGCCGACGGTTTCGGCATCGACCTCAGTTGGTAAGAAAGACATCATGAGCGCAGCACACTACTTCGATAGTCGCAGCGCACGCCTGCACGTGGTCGACCTGAGCGCCAGCAACGGGGCTATCCACCTGTCCGGCGAAACCACGCGCAGCTACCCGGCGCCGGAAACGCGCCTGGCCGAGCCTTTCCGGCACACCCCGGCCGTGCTGTATTTCGCGGACGGCGCGCGCGCCGAAGTCCATGACCCGGCCATGCGCGCGATGCTGGCCGAAACGCTCGGCTACCGCAAGTCCTGGGTGGTGCGCTGGCAGGAGCATACCGCCGCCGCACTGGCGGGCCTGGCCCTGCTGGTGGGCCTGATCGCGTCCGCCTGGCACTGGGGCATTCCGGCGGCGGCCGAGCGCCTGTCACGCGAAGTCCCGCCTGCGGCAGACCAGGCCCTCGGCCGCAATGCCCTGGCCCTGCTCGAGCGCCAGGGTCTGTTGCGACCCTCGCGCCTGAGCGAGGACCGGATCGCGGCGCTGGCAGGCATCCTGCAACGGGTCCAGCCGGCTGCGCCACGCATTCCGCTGCGCCTGCGGGTGTATGCGGCGCCCCAGTTGGGTGCGAACGCATTGGCCTTCCCCGACGGGACCATCGTCCTGACCGACGAGATGGTGCGCATGGTGATGGGCAGGGACAACGACTTCGACGCACGTGCCGCAGCGGCGCTCGCCGGCGTGCTCGCCCACGAGGTCGGCCACATCGAGATGCGCCACAGCGTGCGCACCATCACGCGCTCTTCGCTCACCGCGGCGCTGTCGGCCACGCTGTTCGGCGACTTCAGCGCCGTCGCCGCCGGCCTGCCGGCGGTACTGACCAACATGGAATATTCACGTGAGATGGAACTGGCCGCCGACGATCATGCGGCCCGTGCGCTGCAGGCAAACGGCATCCCGACAGCGCCGCTGGCAGACCTGTTCCTCCATCTCGACGAGCGGGCCAGCAAGTTGCCCAAGTTCATGCGCCAGGCAATGTCCTATGCGTCCAGTCATCCCGGCAGAGACGCCCGCAGCCAGCGCCTGCGCAAGGCACCAGGCAACAAGGCAGACTGAGCCCGGGTGTTGTAAATCATCTATACAAGCCGGGCGGCGTAAAGATAAAGCATGCATTACTGTTACAAATGGGCAATAATTGTTGTTTCCCATTGGTATGTTTGGCAGAGTCAGTTATGCGCACTTTTAACAATCTCGGCATCGGCATCCGCCTGGCCGTCGGCTTTACCCTCACCCTCGTCATGGCGGTCCTGATTGCCGGCTCCGGCATGTGGCGCCTCGAACAGGTTTCCAGCGCCGCCCGCGACACCCTGGCAGCGCCGCTCACCAAGGAACGGCTGATCACCGAGTGGCATACCCAGATCTTCGCTGCCGTGCGCCGCACCGCTGCCATCGTCAAGAGCAGCGATCCCTCGTTGACCGGCTATTTCAAGGAAGACGCCGCTGCCACCGCCAAGACCTCCGCCGACCTGGTCAAGCAGATCGAACCGCTGATCGCGGGCGAGCAGGAAAGCGCCCTGTTCAAGCGCATCACCGAACAGCGCAAGCTGTACGGCGCCGCGCGCGACAACGCCATCAAGGCCAAGGCCGAGGGCAACCAGGAACTGGCCGATCAGATCCTGGATCAGTCCTTCACTCCGGCCGCCAAGGCCTACCAGGAATCGATCCATGAACTGGTCGCGATGCAACGCGCCCACATCACCGCCACCGCCGCCGGCATCGATGCGACCGCCACCCGCGGCCAGATGATCATCGCCGGCCTGACGGCCGGCGCCGTGCTGCTCGGCGCGCTGTTCTCGTGGATGCTCACGCGCGGCATCACGCGCCCGATCCGCGCCGCCGTGCAGGCCGCCGAGACCGTGGCCGCGGGCGACCTGAGCAGCCGCATCGACGCCGACACGAAGGACGAGACCGGCGCCCTGCTGCGCGCCCTCGGCCACATGAACGACAGCCTGGTGAAGATCGTCAGCGAGGTGCGCAGCGGCACCGACACCATCGCCACCGCATCCGGCGAGATCAGCGCCGGCAGCCTCGATTTGTCGAGCCGCACCGAACAGCAGGCGGCTTCGCTGGAAGAGACCGCGGCCTCGATGGAAGAGCTCACGGGGACCGTGCGCCAGAACGCCGACAACGCGCGCCAGGCCAACCAGCTGGCGATCACCGCGTCGAAGGTCGCCCTCGATGCCGGCAGCGTGGTGGACCAGGTCATCACCACCATGGGCTCGATCAACGACTCCTCGAAGAAGATCGTCGACATCATCGGCGTGATCGACGGTATCGCCTTCCAGACCAATATCCTGGCCCTGAACGCGGCTGTGGAAGCGGCACGCGCCGGTGAGCAGGGCCGCGGCTTCGCGGTGGTGGCGTCGGAGGTACGCACCCTGGCCCAGCGCTCGGCCGCCGCGGCGAAGGAGATCAAGACCCTGATCGGTGACTCGGTCGAGAAGGTCGAAGCCGGCACCCGACTGGTGGACCAGACCGGCGACACCATGGAGCAAGTGGTCACCTCGATCCGCCGCGTCACCGACATCATGGCCGAGATCGCGTCGGCCAGCCAGGAACAGATCCACGGCATCGAGCAGGTCAACCAGGCGATCGGCCTGATGGACGAATCGACCCAGCAGAACGCCGCGCTGGTGGAGGAATCGGCTGCCGCGGCGGGCGCCCTGCAGGACCAGGCCGCGCGCCTGGCCGGCATGGTGAACGTGTTCAGGCTTGAGGCGCAGGCGGCCGCACCGGCGGCGGCGCCCCGTTCGCTCGCAGGCCGCGCAGGAATCGGAAAGCTTCTGATTTCCTGACCATTTGGTAAAAAGATAAAAAAGGCCGGGCCCTGTGCATGACAGGGCCCGGCCTTTTCATTTGCTACGCAGGGATTACTTCGCGCCCGGCTTCATCAGGTCGAGCAGCACCGCGGTTTCGGCCGCGATGAAAGAAGTCACGGTCGGCTTGAAGTCCGGCGCCCACTGCGGCGAGTGGGTGCCCGGCGGGTACTTGCCGGCCTGGCGCGCGGCGGCCAGCTTGCCCGGCTCGACGGCGCCGACGTGCAGCAGGATGGCCTTGACGCCGGCCTGGCCATAGTGGGCGAAGTCTTCCGAGGTCATCTTGGCCGGCATCTCGCTCACGTTCTGCTCGCCGATGGCACCCTTGATCGCGGCGACGGCGCGCGCGGTCAGTTCCGGATCGTTGAACACCGGGAAGGGGCCCGGCTTGACGTCGATGGTCGGCTCCTTCGGTGCGCCGGCCGCGATCGCCTCGCCCTTCACTTCGCGGGCGATGCTGGCCAGCACGCGCTGGCGCACTTCCGGACGGAAGGTACGCACGGTGAGCATCAGCTTGACCTGGTCCGGCACCACGTTGGCCTGGGTGCCGCCGTTGATGCTGCCGACGGTGATCACGACCGGGTCAGCCGGGTTGTTCTCGCGCGAGACCAGGGTCTGCAGCGCCATCACGATACGCGCCGACATCACGACCGGGTCGCGGGTCTCGTGCGGGGTGGCGCCGTGGCCGCCCTGGCCATGGATGGTGATGGTGACGGTGTCGGCCGAAGCGCGGAACGGGCCGGCGCGGTAGCCCACGTGGCCGGCCGGCAGCGTGCCTTCGTCGTGCATCGACAGCGCGTAGTCAGGCTTCGGGAAGCGCGTGAACAGGCCGTCCTTGAGCATGGCGAGGGCGCCGGTCAGCGGCTCTTCGGCCGGCTGGCCGACCAGCATCAGGGTGCCGCTCCAGGCCTTGCGGTTGTCCGCCATCAGCTTGGCGGTGGCGTACCAGGCCGACATGTGGACGTCGTGGCCGCAGGCATGCATGGTCGACACGGTTTCGCCGGCCGCGTTCTTCTGGGTGTGGGCGCTGGCGAACGGCAGGCCGGTCTTTTCCTGGACCGGCAGGCCGTCCATTTCGGTACGCAGCATCACGGTCGGGCCGGGGCCGTTCTTCAGGATCGCGACCACGCCGGTGCCGCCGACGCCGGTGGTCACGTCGAAGCCCAGCGCCTTGGCACGCTCGGCGAGCTTCGTCGCGGTCTGGTGCTCCTGGAAGGCCAGCTCCGGCGTGCGGTGCAGGTCCTGGTACAGGGCTTCGACCGACGGGAACATCTTGTCGAGCTGGGCGCGCATTTCCGGCGGCAGGCCGGCGGCGTGGGCGGAACTGGCGGCGAAGGCACCGGCCAGCAGGAGTTGTCGGATGAGACGGGCGGATTGTTTCATGAATCTTCTCGAAAAACGGGGGGAACGGAGGCGACCCCGATGGACTGTACTGACAATCATCGGGGCCGGCACCATAACAGACGCATTTCCATGCGGCAATATTTAACAATTAACATAGGTAGTTCTACGTAACAAAAGTGTCGTAAAAATTTCTCATTTTCATTTTTTATTTCTGCAGAGAATTGATTTACACGTAAAATCCGTCCCCTCAAGTGATGTCGGACTATTCCTACGCGCCGCACGTGCCACGCCTTCAACGTCGCCTGCAGCCGCCGGCGTTCACGCCACCCTCGAATACCACAAGGACGCTGTAATGGGTTTCATCTCGAATATTCGCATTGGACGACGCCTGGGTCTCGGCTTTGCCGTGATCCTGGCGATGACGCTCTTGATCGCCGTGGCCGGCATCTCGCGCATGAACGACGTGGCGGCGTCGACCCGCGACATGATGGCGGCGCCCCTGACCAAGGAGCGCCTGATCACCGACTGGTACAGCCTGAATTTCGCCTCGATCCGCCGCACCGCCGCGATCGTCAAGAGCGCCGACCCGGAACTCGGCCCCTACTTCAAGGAAGACGCCGCCGCCTCGGTCAAAAAGGCAGCCGAACTGCTCAAGCAGATCGAGCCGCTGATCGCGGGTGAAAAGGAAAAGGCGCTGTTCGCCAAGATCCTGGAGCAGCGCAAGACCTACAGCGCCTCGCGCGACGGCGCGGTCAAGGCCAAGGCCGACGGCAATGCCGAGGAAGCCGCGCGCATCCTCGAGCAGGGCTTCACGCCGGCGGCGCAGAAGTACCAGGACCTGCTGCACGAGCTGGTGCTCATGCAGCGCAACAGCATCGACCAGACCGCCAAGGCGATCGACGAGAGCGCGCGCCACAACAGCACCGTCATCAGCGTGCTGGCCGCCGGCGCGGTGCTGCTCGGCGCCGCCCTGTCGTGGCTGCTCACCACCGGCATCACCCGCCCGATCCATGCCGCAGTGCAGGCGGCCGAGACCGTGGCCGCGGGCGACCTGACCGGCCGCATCGAAGCCGACACGAAGGACGAAACCGGCGCCCTGCTGCGCGCCCTGCGCAACATGAACGACAGCCTGGTGAAGATCGTCAGCGAAGTGCGCAGCGGCACCGACACCATCGCCACCGGCTCGGCGGAAATCTCGGCCGGCAACTTCGACCTGTCGGCACGTACCGAACAGCAGGCCGGCGCGCTGGAGGAAACCGCGGCGTCGATGGAAGAACTGACCACCACGGTGCGCCAGAACGCCGACAATGCGCGCCAGGCCAACCAGCTGGCGATCACCGCGTCCAGCGTTGCCCTCGATGCCGGCAACGTGGTGGACCAGGTCATCACTACCATGGGTTCGATCAACGACTCCTCGAAGAAGATCGTCGACATCATCGGCGTGATCGACGGCATCGCCTTCCAGACCAACATCCTGGCCCTGAACGCGGCCGTGGAAGCGGCGCGCGCCGGCGAACAGGGCCGCGGCTTCGCGGTGGTGGCTTCCGAAGTGCGTACCCTGGCCCAGCGCTCCGCCGCCGCGGCTAAGGAGATCAAGACCCTGATCGGCGACTCGGTCGAGAAGGTCGAAGCCGGCACCCGACTGGTGGACCAGACCGGCGACACCATGGAGCAAGTGGTCACCTCGATCCGCCGCGTCACCGACATCATGGCCGAGATCGCATCGGCCAGCCAGGAACAGACCGGCGGCATCGAACAGGTCAACCAGGCCATCGGCCAGATGGACCAGGTGACCCAGCAGAACGCAGCGCTGGTCGAAGAGTCGGCGGCGGCAGCGGCCTCGATGCAGGACCAGGCGGCCCGCCTGGCCCAGGTGGTCGGCGTCCTGCTCATCCTGGGCGGCGTGGCCGCCATGCGGCTGATCTAGCCGAGCGCCCTGGCGACGGCCGCGTTGACGATCTCGCCGTCGCGGACGTTGATGCCCCCGGCAAGGCCCGGGTACTGCTCGATCGCGCCGTCGACGCCGAGGTTGGCGATCGCGCGCACGTACGGGCTCGTCGCCGCGCTCAGCGCCCTCGTCGAGGTGTGCGCCACCGCGCCTGGCATGTTGGGCACGCAGTAGAACACCGTCTCCCCCACGGTGAAGGTCGGGTCGGAGTAGCTGGTCTTGCGCGAGGACTCGAAGCAGCCTCCCTGGTCGATGGCCACGTCCACGAGCACCGACCCCGGGCGCATCGTCGCCACCATCGCGTCGCTGACCAGCACCGGTGCCTTCGCGCCCGCCACGAGCACCGCGCCGATGACGAGGTCGGCGTCGGCTAGCTCCGCCGCGAGCGCCGCCGGGTCGGACAGGACGGTGCGCACGCGGCCCTGGTAGACGTCGTCGAAGCGCTCGAGCACCCGCGCGCTGATGTCGAGGACCGTGACCTCCGCGCGCAGGCCCGCGGCCATCGCCACCGCCGAGGCGCCGACGTGCCCGCCGCCGATGACCACCACCTTGCCCGGCGGGGTGCCCGGGATGCCCGAGAGCAGCACGCCGCGCCCGCCCTGGGTGGACTGCAGGTGGTGGGCGCCCGCCAACACCGCGAGCCGGCCTGCGACCTGGCTCATGGGCGTCAACAGTGGGAGGCCGCCCATGGCGTCGGTGACCGTCTCGTAGGCGATCGCCGTGGTACCCGCCTCCATGAGCGCACGGGCCAGCTCCGGGCTGGCCGCCAGGTGCAGGTAGGTAAACAGGATGAAGTCGCGGCGCAGGAAGCGGTACTCCTCCGGCTGCGGCTCCTTGACCTTGAGCACGAGCTCGCAGGCCCAGGCCTCCTCGGCGGTGCCCAGCACCGCTCCGGCGGCCTCGTAGTCGGCGTCGGTGAACGAGCTGTGGGCTCCCGCGCCGCGTTGGACGAGCACCGTATGGCCGTCGTGAAGCAGCGAAGCAACCGCCTGCGGGGAGGCCGAGACGCGGCCTTCCTGGTTCATGATCTCTGCGGGGATTCCGATGCGCATGGTTCTCCTTGTCGTGCGCCGATGGGCGCGGATAGGGCCCGGGGTGAGGGAAAGTGGGTGGTGCCCGATCGTGGAAGCCACCTAGCACCACAGTAACGCCCGCCACATACGCCCGGGGGTGGTTTGACCGAGAGAACTTCGCTCACACTGCCGACTCGCGGCGGGTGCCCTAGGCTTTGCACCCATGAACGACCAACCCACCCGCGGGAGGCTAGGAGAAGTAGCGGCCAGCTTCGGGACGCTGGGGATCACCTCCTTCGGCGGGCCCACCGCGCACATCGGCTACTTCCGCGAGGAATTCGTCACCCGCCGGAAGTGGCTGGACGAGCGCGCGTTCACCGACCTCGTCGCCCTGTGCCAGCTCCTGCCCGGGCCCGCCTCGAGCCAGGTGGGCATGGCGCTGGGGTTTCAGCGCGCGGGGTTTGCCGGAATGGGGCTGGCGTGGCTGTTCTTCACTGCGCCCTCGGCGCTCGCGCTCGCGCTGTTCGCGCTCGGAGTGGGGGCCGGGTGGCAGGGCTCCGGCGCGCTCGCGGGGCTGCTGGCGGCGGCGGTGGGCGTGGTCGCCCACGCGGTCTACTCGATGTTTCGCGGCGTGCGGCTCACCGCGCTCACCGCATCCTTGATGGCGGCGGCGCTTGTCGCGTGCGTCGCCCTCCCCAGCGCGTTCACGCAGATCGCGGTCATCGCGCTCGCCGCCGCCGCGGGTTTCCTGTTCACCCGCCCGGAGCTGCCGCCCTCGGACGGCTCGAGGCTGCGCGATCCGGGTGCGGCCGTGGCGGCCACAGCGGGCGCGGCGCTCGTCCTCGGGGTGCTGGGGGCGCTGTTCGTCATCGCCTTTCACGGCTCGTGGTCGTGGCCGCTTATCCGGTTCGCCGACTACTTCTACGCGGGCTCGCTCGTCTTCGGCGGCGGACACGTGGTGCTGCCGATGCTCCAGCCGCTGGTCACCGGCGCGGGCGGCATCCCGACCGAGCTGTTCCTCAACGGCTACAGCGCCGCCCAGGCGGTGCCCGGCCCGCTGTTTACCTTCTCCGCCTACCTGGGCGCCGTCGAGCACGGCTGGCCCGGCGCGGTGCTCGCGACGGCGGCGATGTTCCTGCCCGCCGCGCTGCTCACGGTCGTCGGCCTGCATTCCTATTCGCGGCTTGCACACAGCGTCGCTTTCCGACGCTGCCTGACGGGAATCAACGCCGCGGTCGTGGGAATCCTCGCGGCGGCCTGGTGCACACCCGTGTTCACCCACGGGGTCTGGCTGGCCTCACGGCCGCTCGCGGCGGCGGCCATTGCGATCGGGTGCTTCGCGGCGCTGGCCTTTTGGAAGCGCCCGCCGTGGCAGATCACCCTGGCCGCGGCGCTCCTCGGGTGGATCGTGCTCTAGCGTCGCGGGGTCATACGAGAAGGCTGAGGCCCGAGCTGCGGTAGACGGTGCCAAACGGGGCGTCCAGGCGCACCCACCGACCGCAGGTGGACACCCGCAGGTGGCGCGGGATCTCCAGCGGGGCGTCGAAGCCGGGGATGAGCCCCAGCGAGGTGCACGCGAAGATCATCCGCATGGGGATCTCGGCCCTGCCCTCGCCCTCGACGGTGAGCACCGTCTGGTCGAGCAGGCTCTTCGGGGGGCCGAGCGGCCCGTTGAACTGACGCGCCAGGGCGTGACCCTGGTCGGCGAGCCCGCGCACCACGTCCACCGGGACCTGATCGACGAGCGTGAAGCCCGAGGCCGGCGGCAGGGAGCCGGGCCACGAGGCCTGGCGGCTGGTTCCTGCTCCCCCGGCGAGGAAGTCGGAAGCACCCACGACGCCGCCGTCGGGATCGACGCTGCCAGCGCAGCGTCGTGAAGCGACAACCTCGAACGGCGTGGACACGAACACCTCGAGCACGCCCTCGCGAAGCGAACGGGCGCGGACGAGCGCCTGGGGATCGAGGCCGCTCGCGCGCTGCACGAGCGAGGACACGCCCGCGGCGCCCTCCTTCATCGACACGGTGACGGTGAGTGCATTCATGGCGACCACACTACTCCCCCGGCGCGCGGCGAAAGGGGCCACGAGCGCCAGGTGACAGCCGTCAGCGGTCGCTACTTGGCGGAGTCGGCGACTCGGGTCAGGATCTTCAGCTCGGCGTCGTTGATCGCGCGCGGGCGCGCCGTCTTGAGGTCGATGACCACCTGGACCGCCTCGACGATCGCGCAGGTGGTGCCGTTGAGGTCCTTGATCTCCTGGCGGGTGGTAAACGAGGTGCGGCCGACCTCTACGACCTGCGTCTCCACGATCACCGCGAAGGTGTCCGGCATGATCGGGCGCAGGTAGTCCACCTCGATCTTGCGTACAAACACCGGGGCCGCCTCGACGCCGCGCTCGACGAACTCCTCGTGGGCCATGATCTGGCGGGCCTCCTGGGCCAGCTCGATGTAGGCGGGGTTGGTAATGTGACCGAACCGGTCAAAGTCGGACCAGCGGCACGGGACCTTGGTGATGTGTAGGTTGCGATTTTCTTCGGCCACGATTGGCTCTCTCCATCAATAATGTGCGTGCGAGCGCATCGGTTACTTGCCCGAACCAGCCTAGTCCGGCGGCCCGGGTTCCTCACCACAAAATAGTAGTTTTCCGAACAAACATTTCTAAATCGATGCGCCACGCTGGGAAAACCTCGCGCTTCACCGCTCCTGCAACCGCCCCAAGGCGAACAAAAAACCCACGCGCGACGCGGTGAGGCGGTCGCGCGTGGGCGGGAGTCAAGGCTAGGAATCAAGGCTAGGAATCAAAGCCAAGAGCCAAGAACTGCGGGGTCAAAGACGCGCAGCAGGAAAACCCTAGCGGGTCAGCTTGCGGTGGGTCACGCGCGAGGGGCGCGCGGCGTCGGCGCCGAGGCGCTCGACCTTGTTCTTCTCGTAGTCCTCGAAGTTGCCCTCGAACCAGAACCACTGGCCCTCGGCGACGTTGCCCTCCCAGGCGAGGATGTGGGTACAGGTGCGGTCCAGGAACCAGCGGTCGTGGGAGATCACGACGGCGCAGCCCGGGAACTTCTGCAGCGCGTTTTCCAGCGAGCCGAGGGTCTCGACGTCGAGGTCGTTGGTCGGCTCGTCGAGCAGGATCAGGTTGCCGCCCTGCTTGAGGGTCAGCGCGAGGTTCAGTCGGTTGCGCTCACCGCCGGAGAGGACCTTTGACGGCTTCTGCTGGTCCGGGCCCTTGAAGCCGAACGCGGACAGGTACGCGCGCGAGGGCATCTCGTTCTGACCGACGACGATGTAGTCGAGGCCGTCGGAGACGACCTCCCACACGGTCTTCTCCGGGTCGATGTTCTCGCGGTTCTGGTCGACGTAGCTGAGCTTGACGGTCTGGCCGATCTTCACCTCACCGGAGTCCGGCTGTTCCAGGCCCACGATGGTCTTGAACAGGGTGGACTTGCCCACGCCGTTCGGGCCGATAACACCCACGATGCCGTTGCGCGGCAGGGTGAAGGAGAGGTCCTTGATGAGGACGCGGCCGTCGAAGCCCTTGGTGAGGTTGTTGACCTCCACGACCTGGTTGCCCAGGCGCGGCGGGGTCGGGATCTGGATCTCCTCGAAGTCGAGCTTCTTGTACTGCTCGGCCTCCGCGGCCATCTCCTCGTAGCGGGCCAGACGGGCCTTGTTCTTGGCCTGGCGGGCCTTGGCGCCGGAGCGCACCCACGCGAGCTCTTCCTTCAGGCGCTTCTGCAGCTTCTGGTCCTTCTTGCCGGCGACCTCGAGGCGGGCGGCCTTGGTCTCGAGGTAGGTGGAGTAGTTGCCCTCGTAGGGGTAGAGCTTGCCGCGGTCGACCTCACAGATCCACTGTGCGACGTGGTCGAGGAAGTAGCGGTCGTGGGTGACGGCCAGCACCGCACCCTTGTAGGTCTGCAGGTGCTTCTCCAGCCACTGCACGCTCTCGGCGTCGAGGTGGTTGGTGGGCTCGTCGAGCAGCAGCAGGTCCGGCTCGGACAGCAGCAGCTTGGCCAGCGCCACGCGGCGGCGCTCACCACCGGAGAGGTGGGAGACCGGCTCGTCGGACGGCGGGCACCGCAGCGCCTCCATGGCCTGCTCGATCTTGGAATCGATCTCCCAGGCGTCGGCGGCGTCGAGCTCCTCTTGGAGCTTGCCCATCTCCTCCATGAGCTCGTCGGTGTAGTTGGTGGCCATCTCCTCGGCGATCTCCTCGAAGCGCTGCTTCTTCTCGAAGATGCCGCCCAGACCCTCCTCCACGTTGCCACGAACCGTCTTCTCCTCGTTCAGCGGCGGCTCCTGTAGGAGGATGCCCACGGTGGCACCCGGATCGAGGAAGGCCTCGCCGTTGGAGGGCTGGTCGAGGCCCGCCATGATCTTCAGGATGGAGGACTTACCGGCACCGTTCGGGCCGACGACGCCGATCTTGGCGCCGGGGTAGAAGGCCATGGTGACGTTGTCGAGGATGACCTTGTCGCCGATGGCCTTGCGCACGTTTTTCATCGTGTAGATGAATTCGCCCACGTTGATTACTCCCTTTTCACACAGTAGTGAGTGCGGTATTAGCACTAGTCAGTCCAAAGGGTACATGAGTTTAGCCACCAATACCCACACTCCGCTACCCCGCCCCGGCGCGTTCCTATCACCCCCTTTTTTGCTTTGCTTGTCGACGCCTACGGCTAGCAGGCCACGGCCGAAAGGGACGGGTCTGCGTGCCCGGTGTGCTCGGTGTGATCCTCCTGCTCGCCCTCCTCCTGCGAAGGCTCAGCGGGCGGGCGGTTGCTGTAGTCGCGGTTGATGATCGAATCGTCCACGCCGGTCGGGTCCGGCGTCTCCAGGCCGTCGATGGCCACCTCGTCGTTGGGGACCGACTTGCGCGATCCCGCAACGTAGCGCGAGAGCTCGAGCCCGAGCGCGCTGGCCTTCAGCCGGGTGACCGAGCGGACCTGCTCCTTGCCGTCCTTCTCGTCCACCCAGGTGTTGGTGTAGAGGTAGCCGCTGGCCATGATGGGGCGGCCCTTCTGCAGGGACTTCTTGGCGTTGATGGCCAGCTGTCCCCAGCACTCGACGTCAATGAACAGCAGGTCCTGGTCTACCCAGCCGTCGTTGGCGCTGCCGGGTCGGGTGGACTCGGCGGCCCCGCCCGGGGAGTAGCCGGACTGCTCGAGGTTGCTGCGCCCCTGCTCCACGGCCTGGCGGTCGGGCTGCTTGCGCACCCGGCGCGAGGAGGCCACGCGCAGGCGGCACACGAAGTTGCCGGAGGTGGTCTTGGTGAGGACTGGGTCGTCGGCGAGGTGGCCGATGATGGTGGTCTGTGCGTGCATGATGAGTGTTCCTTTCCACGCGAGGGCCCGGGTGGGGGCGCCCGGCGCCCTCGCGTGTGGTCGGTGTTTTCCTGGTCTGTGAGGCGATTGCTCCTCACACCGCGAAGCATCCCACCCAACCCGAGGCCCTTCAACCCCTCGTCGAAAAACGGCCCGCTTTCTGTGGATAACTTCGAGGGGTGAAAAGTTATCCACAGAAATCGGGCCGTGTGGAAGGAGGGCCTAGCGCTCGAACCTCTGATTGTGGTATTCAGAAACGTTGTCCATCTCGCCGGAGTTTATCCGCGCGAGCATCTCGTTGTAGGCGTCCATCTCGTCGATGCCGGTTTCCTCCTCGCGGCGATCGAACTCCTCGATCTCCTCCTTGTCCTCCTTCAGCCACTGCAGGAACAGCGTGCCGAAGACCACGATGAGCGGGAACGAGCCCGACGCCCACGCGATGCCGCCGCCGACGTTCTGGTCGTGCATGAGGTCCACCGGGTACGGCAGGTTCAGGTTCGAGTAGAAGTCCTCGGCGAGGATCTGCGACAGCTGCATCAGGTACACGCCGAAGTAGAGGTGGAAGGGCATGGAGAACACCAGCCATGCGAGCCGCTTCATCACGGAGTTCTCCACCGGCTTCGGGTCGCCGCCGATCATCTCCCAGTAGTAGATGTAGCCGGAGGTGAGGAACACCCAGTTCATGATGAGGTGACCCGCGTGCTCGGAGACCATGAGGCTGTACCACGGGGTGATGTAGAGCAGGTAGAAGATGGTGATGAACTGGATGGTGTTCGCCGCCGGGTGCATGATGAACCGCAGCGACTTCGAGTGCAGGAACGCCTCGATCCACTCCCGCATGCCGGGCTTGCCCGGCTCACCCGGCGCGATCGTCTCCAGGGCCAGGGTCAGCGGCGCGCCGATGACGAGGAAGACCGGGATGACCATGGACAGCACCATGTGGGTGACCATGTGCATGGAGAACTGCGCGGGCATGTACAGGCCCACGCCGGAGCTCATGGACACCGCAAGCCCTACGGAGCCGAGCAGGAACCAGAAGGTGCGCCACCACGGCCACGACTTGCCCTGCTCACGCAGGCGGTACAGCCCCCACAGGTACAGGCCGGTGAGCACGATGCCGAAGGTGGTGAACATGAGGTCGTAGCGCCACACCGTCCACACGCTGGTGACGGTCGGGGCCTTGGTCACCTCGTAGCCCATGTCGAGGACCATCTGCGAGAGCGTGATGTCCCGCGGCGGGGGCGGCGGCGTGCGGCCCAGCGAGACGGCGACACCCATGGTCGCCGCCATGACGATGACCTCCACCACCGCAACGCGGATGAACAGCCTCGGCTTCTTTTCCAGCTGCGGAATTGTGCGCTGGCGGTGAGCGAAGCCGAACACGCCGAGCAGGACGGTGAGCAGGAACTTGGCCACGATGACCCGGCCGTAGGCGACGGTGAACAGGTCCTCCACGCGCACGCGGATGGCGGCGTTGATGATGCCGGTGAGCGCCATGGCGATGATGCTCACCAGCGCCAGCGTCGAGTAGCGGCGCACGCCGACCGCGAGGTTGGGGCCGAGCCTGCGCCCGTGCGCGATGAGCCCGATGAGCCCGCCCACCCACAGGAAGGCGAACAGCAGGTGCAGCAGCAGCGAGTTGGTGCCGTAGTCGTGGTCGCCGCCGGAGGCGGAGTGCCCCTCGAGCCCCAGGGGCGCCACCTGCAGGATCGCGAAGACGAGCCAGACCGGCTGCCACATCCACGAACGCAGCCCGAGCGAGACGAGGCCAAACACGAGGGCGATGATCGCCGAGGCGAGCGCCGCCTGCGCCGCGGACACCTGCCCGATCGCGATCGACCAGGACGAAGGCTTGAGGGCCTCGGATAGGGGCTGGCCGGAGACGTCGGAAAGCGCCATCGGAACCATGAGCAGCTCGATGAGGCCGAACCCCAGCGCCGCTAGGGAGCCTGTGCGGGCCGCGAGCACGCCGTCAACCGTCAGCCGCGCGTGCGGGAGGTCGTCCGAGGCGGGCGAAATGAAGAAGGCGCTGGTGAGGAAGCTACCCACCGACAGGGCGACGAGCAGCCAGCCGACGCCGCGCAGGAACGGGTACCCGGCGGTGGTGAGGATGCCGGGGTCGGGGATACCCAGCGCCGCGAGCGAGTCGCCGGCGAAGATCCAGCCGAGGACCGCCGCGACGAACCCCGCGACGAGCGCGAAGCCCGCGTACAGGGGCCACGACGCGCGCGCCTTTCCGGCCGCGCTAGTTTGAGTGTCAGGCATGGGTTTCAGGGTAGCCCACCGCACGCCCATCACCCACTCGGTGCATGGTTTCATCACCCAAAAGAGCCACTCTATCCTCCTTTTTGCTTATCGACGCCAAAGGTACGCCCGCCACACGCGATAAACGCAGGTGGCGGGCTGATGGGGCAAAGGCTCCTTAGGCGACGGTCGAGTTCACCGGCTCGAGCTCGGCGACCGGAGCGGCGGTCACCTCGCCTTTCGACGAGCGGCGATTCTTCAGCCAGCCGAAGGCCATCGGCAGGACGGAGATGGCCACGATGATGATCATGATCTTGTCGATGGAGGTGGCAACGCCCGGGATGTCGCCGAGCAGCACGCCGACCATCACCATCGTGACCACCCAACCGATCGCGCCCGTGACGTTCCAGGTGAGGAACTTGCGGTACGGCATCTCGGCGGTGCCAGCGGCGAAGGGGACGTAGGTGCGCACGATCGGGACGAAGCGGCCGAGCACCAGCGCGGCCGGGCCGTGCTTGGCGAAGAACTCCTCGGCGGCGACTAGGTGCTTGGTCTTAAGAATCCGGGCATCATCTTTGAACAAGCGGCGGCCGAAGCGGCGGCCCAGCCAGAAGCCCACCTGGTCGCCAAGGAAGGCTGCAGTGATGGCGATGGCCAGGAGAGCCGCGACGTTGATGCCGAGGTCCGAGCGGATGATCGCCGCGGTCACGAGCAGCGAGTCGCCGGGGAGGAACGGGAACAGGACGCCGGACTCGATGAAGATCACGACGGCCAGCCCCATGACGACGTACTGGCCGAACTGCTGCAGGAGGTTTCCTGAGTCCATGAAGGCGGTCAAAAGACCCATGCTGATCATTGATGTACTCCTGAAAAAATCGGAATCGTTTTGTCTTTGCCAACCATTCTCGCGAAGCCCCTCTAAGAAACCGCCAAGAATTGTCTTACGCAGGTCAGCTAGGCTAGAAGCGTGCAGAATCGAGACGCAGACCAAGAGCTTTTCCGCCAGAGCGCCAAGCGCTTTGCCATCCGCATGGGGCTGGTGTCGGCGGGGATGGTCTTCGCCGGCGCCGCCATGTTTTTCAGCGCCCTGTGGTGGAAGGCGACCTTCGGCAGCTCGAAGCCGGACGCGCCCCGGCATGTGACCATCTCTTTCGAGCCCGTCGACCTGTTCATCTCCGTAGCCATGCTCGGCGCGGGCGCCATCGTCTTGGCCTCGGCCGCGGCATTCTACTTCGCCCGCCAGGCCACGCAGCCGCTGGCCGAGGCGATGGAGCGCCAGAAGAACTTCATCGCGGATGCCTCCCACGAGCTGCGCACTCCCCTTGCGGTCATGCACGCCCGCGTCCAGCAGCTCCAGGCGCTGTCCGCGGGGAATGAGAAGATCGCGCCGGTGGCCAAGGAGCTGCGCCGGGACACCCAGGACATGGTGGACATTGTCAACGATCTCCTCGAGATCGCCTCCACCACCACCGACCTCGACGCCACGGCCTCGCTGTCGGGCGCCCTCGCCGATCTCGAGCACAACCAGTCGCTCATCGCCACCCAACGCGGCATCAGTCTCGCCATCCCCGCGCGCCACGCCGACACCCGGATCAGCATGTCCGAGGTGTCGCTGCACCGCTGCCTCAACGCGCTGGTGGGCAACGCCTTAAGCCACACCCCCACCGGCGGGCACGTCGCACTTCACCTCGAGGAAACCGACAAGGAGGTCACCGTCCGCATCACCGACGACGGCCCCGGCATCACCGGCATCGAACCCTCCCGCGTCTTCGACCGCTTCGCCAGCGGCACGCCCGGCCGCGACCAGTCCCACGGCATCGGGCTGGCGCTGGTCAAGGACGCCGTCCACCGCTTCGGCGGTACGGTGGGTGTGGAAAATACCGGGCCCAAGGGAACCACCTTCGCCCTCACGCTCAAGAAGGCCGACTAGGAGGCACCCCATGGACCCGCTGCTCTACCTCGAGGACGACCTGCGCTTGGGAGAGGTCACCCGCGACATCTTGTCCATGCATTGGGACGTCACGTGGGTGGTCTCGCTGGCGCAGGCCAAGCCCCAGCTGGAAAAGAACATGTTCGCCGTGTGCATCTTCGACCGCATGCTTCCCGACGGCGACGCCACCGAGCTCATCGCCTGGATGCGCGCCCGGCGCGACGCCACCCCAGTGCTGCTGCTCACCGCGCTCGGCCAGGTCTGCGACCGCGTCAGCGGCCTCGACTCCGGCGCCAACGACTACCTTGTCAAGCCCTTCGACTTCGAGGAGCTGGAGGCGCGGCTTCGCGCGCTCACCCGCGACTACTCCGGCAAGGATAAGGGCATAGAAATAGGCAGCTGGGTCCTGTATCCGGACCACAGCTGCCTCGAGTCGCCCTACACGGGAAGGATCATGCTCACCGCCAAGGAGAACGCCCTCATGACCGTGCTCGCGCGCGAGCCCAACCGGGTGTTTAGCCGCGAGCAGTTACTGGGGGCTGTGTTTGATCATGGAGATTCTCTGTCGACGGTTGATACGTACGTTCACTACGTCCGTCGGAAAGCTGACCGCGATCTGATCCAAACCGTTCGGGGAGCAGGCTACCAACTCGGCACGCCAGCTTAGCCCACAGCGGCGCGAGCGCACCGGACCAGACCAGCGAGAACGCGACGTCCGTCGGGTAGTGCACGCCGTTGATGAGCACGGTCGCGCACACGACCGGCACGAGCACCACGGCGAGGATCCGCAGAACGCGGTTGCGGCTGAACAGGAACAGCGAGACCGCGAGCGCCATCGTGAACGCGGTGTGCCCGCTCGGGAAGGACCAGTCCCCCGGCGTGAACGCGGTCGGGTGCGGCAGCAGCGACGGCTCCGGGCGCGGGCGCGCGACCAGCATCTTGATGAAGACCACCGGCAGCCACGTGGCCGCGACCGTCGCGCCGAACTCCAACCCGCGGCGGTAGTCGCCCGCGCGCCAGGCGATGAAGGCCGCCAGCGCCAGCACGTAAACGACGGCAAAGCCCGGCTCCAGCGCCGCGTACAGGCCCGAGGTCAGCTCCCCGAGCACCCCGGTGTGCAGCGAGTTCGCCGCGATGGTGATTCCCAGCTCTCCTGGAATGAATTCGTTCATGAACCCAAGGTTAAATTGCGGTTTCCAAGAATCCACCAAGAATTGCGCACCGCCTCTGAGCTGGGCGGATGCTTTAGCCGTCGACAAGCAAGCTGGCTAAAACCTGTCAGTTTTCTGTGCCCCTCCCCTTTTTCGGTTAACCGTGGGAAAATGAGTGGTGAACGATTCTTGGCTCGTACGGAAAGGACACAAGATGGCCGGGAAGTTTGAAGTGTACGAAGATAAGGCTGGCAAGTACCGCTTCCGCCTGAAGGCCGGAAACGGCGAGATCGTCGCCGTTGGCGAGGCGTACGAGAAGAAGGCAGACTGCATCAAGGGCACTCAGGCCGTCCAGCGCGCCGCGGCTGAGGCCGTCCTCAAGGACCTCACCGCCTAAAAAGACCTGCTCAGAAAGGGCGTCCGCTTTGCGCGGGCGTCCTTTTGCGTTGCTTGTCGACGCCTATCGGTAGCGAATCAAGGTTCCGGCGGAGAATGCTGGTTCGGGTGAGGAAATGCTGTTCACCTGAGGGCCCGGGAAAACCCATTCGCGATTGACGCCCATGGTGCTGGCGACAAGGAGTGCGCTCGCAGATGCCGGGACAACATATTTGGACACAAAGAGGAAGGAAGATCCCCGCTGGTGCGGGGCGCACAAAGCCAAACGTTCCTGCCGCGTCGTCTCTTTGGGCTCATCCCCGCAAGTGCGGGGCGCACGGCAGATCACCGCGGAGGAATTCAACGCCGCGGGCTCATCCCCGCAGGTGCGGGGCGCACGGCAGATCACCGCGGAGGAATTCAACGCCGCGGGCTCATCCCCGCAGGTGCGGGGCGCACTTGTCCCACTGCTCTGTGATCATTTCGTCACAGGGCTTATCCCCGCAGGTGCGGGGCGCACCACGGCTTGATCGAAGCCATGATAAAATCCTTCGGCTCATCCCCGCAGGTGCGGGGCGCACGTAGCCGTATTCGCCTTCACCATGCCGTACCCAGGCTCATCCCCGCAGGTGCGGGGCGCACTAGACGAGGCGATCGCCGAGCAACCCCCCGGCGGGCTCATCCCCGCAGGTGCGGGGCGCACTCCACACGGTTGTTTGCCTCGATCGCGGCGGTGGGCTCATCCCCGCAGGTGCGGGGCGCACGTAGCCGTATTCGCCTTCACCATGCCGTACCCAGGCTCATCCCCGCAGGTGCGGGGCACACCGCCGCTGAAAATTCCCCAGAGCAGAACGCCGTGGGCTCATCCCCGCAGGTGCGGGGCGCACCCCTTGGCTACCTGGTCGGTAATCGTCCAGGTCGGCTCATCCCCGCAGGTGCGGGGCGCACGCGTCCTCCGTACCGACGCCCGCACCCGTGGCCGGCTCATCCCCGCAGGTGCGGGGCGCACATGAGCGTGGATCGCTTCCTCAACATCAACGAGGGCTCATCCCCGCAGGTGCGGGGCGCACCACCGGTATTGGTGGGGCTATTCAGGCTGTGCCGGCTCATCCCCGCAGGTGCGGGGCGCACCAGCCCCGCCTCAGCCCGCCCAGAGAGATATTCGGCTCATCCCCGCAGGTGCGGGGCGCACTCCCAGCCACTCGCGAGCATCCCCGTGAGCCAAGGCTCATCCCCGCAGGTGCGGGGCGCACCTCGTTGCGATGACACCATTAAAGCATGCTACGGGCTCATCCCCGCAGGTGCGGGGCGCACCGCTAGGTCACAGTGCCTACGTGGGAGGGGTACGGCTCATCCCCGCAGGTGCGGGGCGCACGACGGTTCACCTATCGGTCGATAGGCAAAGACGGGCTCATCCCCGCAGGTGCGGGGCGCACCTGACGATGGAGGCGGAGTAGATGGGTATTCGTGGCTCATCCCCGCAGGTGCGGGGCGCACATGCCAGGAACGCCCCACTGTGGCGCGGGCAGAGGCTCATCCCCGCAGGTGCGGGGCGCACGGCCGTTGGTCTAAATCGTGCGATAGGCCCCCGGGCTCATCCCCGCAGGTGCGGGGCGCACCACCTCGGGTGTGCATCTTGAGGTCGCACCTTAGGCTCATCCCCGCAGGTACGGGGCGCACGGATAGCAGTTGGTACATGCGGAGGATGGGGGGGCTCATCCCCGCAGGTGCGGGGCGCACCGTCCGCCCAGTACGCGAACGCCGCCATATGCGGGCTCATCCCCGCAGGTGCGGGGCGCACTATTTATAACAGGCCTGCTACTCGCCCCCGCAGGGCTCATCCCCGCAGGTGCGGGGCGCACACGGCGTTAACCCCCGCCGAGTGGGGACAAATCGGCTCATCCCCGCAGGTGCGGGGCGCACTCCACTGGACAGTCTGGAATGGGTCGGTGGTCAGGCTCATCCCCGCAGGTGCGGGGCGCACCGGGCTACAGCCGGCTGGCTGCACCCGGGGTACGGCTCATCCCCGCAGGTGCGGGGCGCACTCACAACACATAATGTAATGCTGTGTTGACATGGGCTCATCCCCGCAGGTGCGGGGCGCACCGCCTAGGCAGGTGCGTTTTGAAAATGCGCTAGGGCTCATCCCCGCAGGTGCGGGGCGCACGGGGCTACGTAGTTTGACGCTACTACGCAAGCGGGCTCATCCCCGCAGGTGCGGGGCGCACGTCTCGCCACCATTTTTGTCGTTGTCGCCAGTGGGCTCATCCCCGCAGGTGCGAGGCGCACGTCCACCTAAGCCATGCAGGTTCCGTACCGAGGGGCTCATCCCCGCAGGTGCGGGGGCGCACTCCCAGCCGGTGAAGGTGGGGGTGCCGTCCTGGGGCTCATCCCCGCAGGTGCGGGGCGCACGTCAATTGTTGGGCCAGCCTTACCGCTGGATACGGCTCATCCCCGCAGGTGCGGGGCGCACTATCCAGCCCTTGCCCCACTGTCGCCACCGGGGTGGCTCATCCCCGCAGGTGCGGGGCGCACTCCGCAGGTTCTATCAGCGTGTCGATCGTCCCAGGCTCATCCCCGCAGGTGCGGGGCGCACGCACTAGACGAAGTGGGGCTAAGTCTCGGCGACGGCTCATCCCCGCAGGTG